>CAJWBY010000136.1 GCA_913020705.1 uncultured Colwellia sp. | reverse complement strand
GGGTTATTTTTTAACGCTGCAATAGGTCTTATTGGCCGGCTCACAAAGTTACCTCCGCAATTAGGGCATTGATAATTCAAGATACCTTCTACGCAATTTGTACAAAAAGTACATTCAAATGTACAAATATGAGCTTCTGTTGATTCTGGCGGTAAATCCTTATTACAACATTCACAATTTGGTCTTAGCTCTAACATTTATAACTCCTATCTTTTGAAACACATAAAGCCCGGCCAAGAAGCAAGATTCAGCTGGCAAAAATAAGTGAACATAATCAACAAAAAGCCGACTAAATTTTATCCTTGTATAATTTATTGTTATGTTCGCCTTTCGACACGCCAAGGTGGATTAAGACGATCCTCACCTGCCCAATATAGTTTTATTTTGTTTCCTGATGGATCATGTAAAATTGCTTCCCGCCATAAGTATTTTTCATCAGTAGGTTCTTGATCAAAATTAATACCCTTAGCCTTTAAGTCATTGACCCAATCGTCTAATTCTTCGTGTTCGAAATAGATAACGGTGCGACTTATAAATTCAGCATTTTCTAAAGACAACGAAAAAGTTGAATCACCTTCTGGGCATTCAAAACGTGCATAGTGAAGAGTATCAACTATTTGCGTAAACCCTAGAACACGATAAAATTCTGTAGACTTCTCCATATTATTTACAGGTAACGTAACTTGATTTAAATTCACATAACTTCCTTGTGTGTCTAGCGCCTCAATAAAGAGGCAAATAATAGTTGGTTAAAATAAGTGAATAAGGATAAAAAACCAACTGATTTTTTATACTAAAGAATGATTTTTATGTGCTGTTTAGCTAGAGAACATGAATATCATTTATAGTTGCACTAAACTCATTACCGCTTATACGATTAAACTCGAACTCTACTGTTAGGTCTGTTATCTCATCATTTACAGGAAAGTAAAAACACTAGAGAAAGTAACCGTCATCACACTCCAAAATGCGGGTGTGCAAGATGATATTTCTTTTTCTTGAACTTGAAAATCTTACTCGCTATCAAAGTAAACCATTATGGCTTCAGTTATTTCTTTTCTCCCCCAACGAAAACCATAATTATTAAGCCAAAATATTTGAGTAGGTGTCTTTTGTCTAAAACTTAGGGGTGCCCTTTTTTATGCGCCCAAATACTATAAAGACTAATCATCCCTGTTTCTATCGAAGATTGAAGGGTCATCTTCAATCCCAACACAAGTTTCTGTAGTAAATAGCAATGATGGTTTTGCTTCCAATATTTCACTCTTAAATCGCTCTAATTCTATTTGCGCCTGATTTTTAGGCAAATCACTGTAAATTCCGATTGTTATACACCTAAGACCAGAATAATTATCAAAGAAAAAGGTAAAAGAGGAATTTACACTTTCATATTTACGACGTTTTAAAAAAACATCAGGTTTACCAAGAGCTATATCTTGTGAACTAGAAATTGTATAATTAAATTTCATTGCGATAGATTCAAGTTCGCCTAATACATTTTCAGAATCCATTGCCTCTTCAACTATCAAATATTCAATGGCTTTTGGCGAACGAGTTGTATAAGTACAACCCAACAAAAAGACCAAAGCCATTGCAAACATTAACGTTTTCATATCTAAAAACTCCTCAATTCGGGCATATTTCTTAGCGTATGGTTAAACAGTTCTTCGGAGCCATTTGGGCTTTGATTGTAAATATCTTTAATTATATTGGTATCCATTTTTTTAAAACCGATTCTCCCCAAAATATGATTACCTTCCCATGATATCGCGTTACCTATGTTCAGCGTTAGTTTTGATATTGAAGTCAGGTTCGATGCCACAACAGAATGCATAGGTCTATTTACTCTCACACCGATAATCCTGATATAAATATACTCACCTCGCTAAAACTGCTCTCTGCACTATCCCTTTTGAATCAACAGAGGCCTCATAGAAATGGTACTTTCAAAATAGCGCGCTTTAAGTTAGCCACTCATTACTTTTAATAGCAACCTTGATTTTCTTGACCAATGCAATATTCAACAAGTACATCTATTGATCCAATCCTTATAACCTTCACTTATGAGCAAGTTATTATATTCATAAGAATTACAGTTTATTTAGTATAAGGTTATTTGGATTAATATACGGCCAGTTTTAAACATGGAGTTAACTACATGGATCGTCGTCGCTTTTTAGGGTTTTCAGCATTTTCAGGTTGTGGTAGTGATAGTAGAAGCTCTTTATTCGTAAAGCGCCAGCACCAATAGTTCCTGTGAAAAGTAACGTTGCCGAAAGTCAATGGCTACTACTCGTCGACGATATAAAAGGTAAGGTTATGCTGCCCAATGAGAACGTATCTATTATACCGATCGCTTAGTATTTAATAAACGCTTCGATATATTTACCCAGAAGGAATTGTTCATTGCGCAAACGATATTGTTGGGTGGAGTTTATAATTATAAACTCCACCTTTACAGCTTAATTGTGGTTAAAAATCTAGACTTAAAAATACAACTAATATATTTTTTTTAGCTTCTACAATGTCGTAATTACCGTTATCAGGATATAAAGGTAGTCCTACTATTTGCTCTACTGAGCGAACATCTGCAAACCTAACATCACCTTTACCATATTTATAATAAAGTCCAAAAGTTACGATGTTTTTAAGAAAAACAGTTCTGAGTGAGGTTGAAAACCCCAGTAAATCAATATCCTCTATACGTTGATTATCAATATTTGTGTCAATATCACCATTAGATTTATCAGTAAAAACACCAAATCTCAATGTGATATCAGTCGAATATTCATATTCAACGCCAACAGACCAATTTATTAACTCATTAAGTTTTCTTGTTATTGGGGTATCAATAAACTCAAGAGACTGGCCACCTGACTTCACCTCTGAAAAGTAATTAACATCTGCGCTTAAGACAACATCAGAAAATTTATAACTAGCCCCTAGTGCTACTTCAAAAGGAAGGTCTTGCTTAATATCCGTTTCCTCCTTGACTCTAAAGGCTGGAGTCATTTCAGGAGGAAGTGGCGTTAGACTCGAAAAATGAATAGTTGCCGTGGCTTCATAGTCTCTTCGAATTGGTATTTCGTAAGCTAATTTTCCACCTAGTGACAAATTGCCTTTTTTCCATAAAACGCCCAATATTGGCTGAACAGATACTTGCAAATCAATGATTCTTCTTGATGCATTAAACCCTCCTTCAAAATCTCCAGCAGGTGTAAATATTGTTGAAACACCTCCTGAGCCTTGTACAGTTGAAAATTCCTTATATTGGAAATATAATGAGCTACCAAAACTCAATGATTCAGAATACCTATATGATGTAGTGACTCCTAATTTATAAGCGCTGTTATCTAAATCAATATAGATAAATTCATTATTTCTTTGACTCGGTTGAAACTCGCTTGCTTCAATATTAATAGTGGTATCGGTGGATGTACGCTCCTTACTCAGATCATTAATAGCAAAAGAAATACCAAAATCCCAATTATTTTCTTTTTTTCGAAAAGCGAAAAAACCTGGGAGAATAACAAATGAATCTCGCGTAAAGTCACTCCCATCACTGAAAATATTACTGAATTCTGTTTGTTCTTTGGAAAAAATATTCACAGATGCCGTAGATTTTACACTACTTAAAGATAGACCTGCTGGATTATATAACATGGCAGATAAATCATCGGCAATGGAAGTATAAGCCCCGCCTAAGCCTGCTGCTTTAGAACCATTGAATACGTTCACATAATGATACTCGTCAGCAAAGACTATTGAACTTAAAAGCGTTGACATAATAATGAAAAACTTAATTAATTATTTGTCCAATAAAGTACAGGTATCTTAAATAGAACTATTTAACTTATATATTGAAAGCAATCACATCATTTAATAGTGAGTATGAGTGGTCTAAAATTTTGAGAATAAGAGTTTTACAAGTAAATGTACCTAAATATTCCAAGATCTGTTTATAATCACTCGTCAATCCTAATAAAAGAACAATAAAATGAAAAAAACAACGGGTTTATCCTTACTTGCCTTTGCCCTATTAAGTGGCTGCGGCACACCAGATGTTGTAAAAACCAATTCAGAAAAAGACGTTACTGCAAGCTACAATAGCATTAACAAAGAACAACTTATTGAGCATATAAAAACACTTGCGTCAGATGAATTTGAAGGCCGTGCACCATCAAGCAAAGGTGAAGAGCTAACGCTTGATTACTTAACAAAACAATTAACTGCTGTTGGCTTTAAACCTGGTAACGGTGATAGCTTTTTACAACCTGTACCTATGGTGTCAATTGAAGCATCACCTGATATGACACTATCCATTAATGGAAAAGATTATCAATACGGGTCTGAAATGGTAATGGGCTCCAGTCGTATCAGTGAGTTTGAACAACTTAAAGATTCAGAACTTGTTTTTGTTGGTTATGGTGTTAACGCCCCAGAGTACAACTGGAATGATTACAAAGGCCTAGATGTTAAAGGTAAAACGGTTGTCATATTGGTGAATGATCCAGGCTTTTCTACTCAAGACCCTGCGTTATTCAATGGTAATGCGATGACTTATTACGGTCGTTGGACATATAAATATGAAGAAGCTAGTCGTCAGGGAGCTGAAGGTGCCATAATTATTCATGAAACTGCGCCAGCATCATATGGTTGGTCAGTAGTTGAAAATTCATGGACGGGGCCTCAGTTTGGTTTTGTTCGTGATGACCTAAACAAAGGGCGTGTTGCGGTTGAAGGCTGGGTAAATAGCGACGTTGCTAAAGAGTTATTTGCTAACGCTGGTTTGAACTTCGAACAAGCAAAGATTGAAGCAGCAAAAGGCAGTTATAATATCGACATGGGTGATTTAAACGCGTCGATTACCGTCAAAAACACAGTTAAAGAGTCGATATCTTATAACTTTATCGCGACTTTACCGGGCAGCACTAAGCCAGACGAACATATTATTTATACCGCTCACTGGGATCACTTAGGTAAAGATACAAGCCTAGAAGGTGACCAAATTTATAATGGCGCAGTAGATAATGCATCAGGTACTGGTGCACTTATCGAAGTCGCAGAAGCATTTGCTAAACTACCCGTTGCACCAGAACGCTCTATTACTATTATGGCAGTAACTGCAGAAGAGCAAGGTCTTTTAGGTTCAAAATATTATGCCGCAAACCCTATTATTCCAGCAGCTAAAACAGTAGCTAATATTAATATGGATGCATTAGGCGTTAATGGCCGAAGTGCAGACGTTTCTGTTTATGGATTAGGTCAGTCAGAGTTAGATAATTATCTAACTGCTGCTGTGAAAAAACAAGGGCGTACAATTGCAGGGGATCCTCGCCCTGCTGCAGGTATTTACTATCGTTCTGATCATTTCGCTTTTGCTAACATTGGTATTCCAGCGTTATATGCTAAAAGTGGTACAGCACCTGTAGACGCAGCAACTAAAACGTTACGTGCTGAACTAAAAGACAGTTTAAGCAAGTGTTATCACAACCTTTGTGACGAGTATAATGAAGCTTGGGATATGTCTGGAGCGGTTGAAGATATACAAGCCTTTTATGAAATTGGCTATGAGTTATCTAAAGAAAATGTTTGGCCTAAATGGAGCAAAACATCAGAGTTTAAGCGTTAAACCTGAAACCGAGTAAGCGTCTTACTTCACTATCACAAGATTTCGCATATAGTGAAGTAAGATTTT
Organism: uncultured Colwellia sp.; assembly: GCA_913020705.1. Next base: position 7,547 of record CAJWBY010000136.1, on the reverse strand, counting down.
AACCTCAAGTCAATGGTCGAGAAAAACGTACTTCTTACAGCTTTAAAACTAATTTATAAATCAACATTATTTTAAGTGGAAAAAAATGAGTAAACACCTCAAATTAGATATCGTATCCGACATTTCTTGTCCTTGGTGCATAATTGGCTATCAGGCGTTAAATCAGGCAATAGCTAAACTAACGCCTGAAATTACAGTAGATATTACATGGCAGCCTTTTGAACTCAATCCTCACATGCCCAAAGAAGGCCAGGAAATCACCGAACACATCACTGAAAAATACGGTATTAGTGTTGAACAAAGTAACCAAAATAGAGAAATGATCAAACAACGAGGATTAGAACTCGGATATAAGTTTGGCAATCGTGGAGGTGGACGAATTTTTAACACTTTTGATGCCCATAGACTCCTTCATTGGGCCAAAGAATATGATAAACAAACCGAACTAAAACTCGCTTTGTTCGATTTATATTTTCAACAAAATGGTAATCCTAGCGATCATCAAGCGTTGCTCTCAGTGATTGATAAAGTAGGATTAAACATTGAGATAGCCCAGAAAATATTAGCGTCAAATGAATATGAACAAGACGTACGTGATCTGCAGAGTCATTATCAATCGGCTGGTATCAGCTCTGTTCCGGCTGTTATTATTAACGATAAGCACTTAATAAGTGGTGGTCAGCCTGCGGATGTTTTTGAAAAAGCACTGAGAGAAATAGCTGAAGAAAATTAATCGATCAACCTAGCATTTCTATTTGCTCTACTTTATTTATAATTTCTTATGGTAATTACAAGTAAAATGCTAAAAACCAAACAATGTTACATAACTATCTAACTTGAATGCACTTTCCACAAAAATTTCACGCAATATCCATCACAAAAAATACAATTGAATAAAAAGTGTCCATAATTAGTTTTTTAATAGCTCCACTATAATGTTATGAAATTCAAGTAATATTAAAATAAGTCCAAACCAGGTATTGCTGCACTTTCAGGATACATGCAATGGTGCAAAAATATCGCAAGTCCTGCATCTCCTGTCCATAAAGTATATCTGCCTTGACCATAATGTAAACGTGCTGTCTGACATTGTTCAAGAGCATGTATTGCAAATTTTCTTGCTCTATCAAGCCACAAAGTATTACTCGTTCTTCGATACAAATATAAAAAAGCGTAACCGTTGCCTGCTGTACCATGGCAAATATTTGATCCTTTAACGAGTGGCCCTGCTTGCCATACTAGTTCGGCTGTATCTTCTAGCAATTGATCAAGTTGTCGAGAATAATGAGTATCGACTCTAGGTGTTCTTGCCATGGCAGTAATAATTCCTGCTGCGCCATGACACCATTGCACAAGCAGTTTATCAATATTTGGTTTAGTGCACAGCGTCCAGTTAGCTAAATTATCATATTGTTTTACTGAAAGCTGTAACGTGGAAATTGTCCGTTCCATGATCATCTCAGTATAACCAGCAGGTAACAAATCTTCCCCTTGAAGAAGAATATTGGCATTACCTACAATGCCATGGCAAGCACCATAATAATGACGTTTTGGCCCAAAAACTTGGCTTTGCCAAAGCCACTCTCCTGTATCTTGATCTAGAGTCCAATTATCTATTAATGACTTTGCACCTTTAATGTATAAATCTTTCCAGTTATTTCTACCTGTTTTACGATAAAGTGCCAAAGCAGCATGCATCATTCCAGTTTGCCCTGAAGTTATTTCAAATAGCGGGAGCTCTATAGTTGATTCCATGCATCGTATTACTCTTCTTGATAATTCTTCGTCATCGGGTTGCATTAAAATTGCGGGCATTAATATGCCGAGCTCTCCTATTTGTAGCCCCGGTTCTACTGAAACATCTGGTTTTTTCAAAAACGATTGATACACACTCTCTAATGAATAAGATAAATTAATGACCTTGTAACCGTATCGGCTGAGAATTTGTAGAGCATGAATGGTTCCTGCTGCACCTGCATACGCAGACCATTTTGCCCCTGTATTGGAATAACTTTCAGCGTCAAGCGGATGTGTTGACCAACAGCAATCAGGCAGTAACGACGTTTTAATATCATCAATAATTGATAATATTTCCTGCTGTACAATACTCTGTTCCCATAAATTTTTGGTTAACGGCTCGTGACGGGAGTGATCAAATAACATTGATTAGAAGCCTTTTCATAAGTTGTGGTATTAGTATTAATTAACTGTCTTTGAGTAAAACGAATTTATGTGCCGATGTTCGGTTTATCAATATAAATAATAAAGTTAACAACTTCTAAGCATAAATATTCTGAAGCTATTATTGCTAACTTAACAATAATTTAATTACTAAACCGATAATTATCTATATCATGTTTACATTCTTAAATAAAAGAGTCTTCATTTTATGGTTAGTGCTTAAAAACACGTGTGATAATCCCATAAAAAATCAAAAATGTGCTTATGCCATAAGCATGTAAAATTGAAAAACCAAAGGTGAACAAGTGAACATACAAAAGTTAAACATCCCTACAAAAACAATCATAACGGCAGTTGTTGCCGTAATAATATTTTTTAGTTCAGTTTACACAGTAAATGAAGGGCATATAGGTATTGTCAAACGATTCAGTGAAGCTAAAGAGCAAGTAAATCCAGGGTTACACTTTAAAGTTCCTTTTATTGATAGTGTTGAAGAAATTGAAGTCAGAACACGTAAAAATGAAGAGAAAATGGCGTCAAGCACCAAAGAACAAATGCCAGTAACTATTATTGTTTCAGTTAACTGGACCGTAGATAAAACAGCCGCTCTTGAGCTATTCAGACAATATGGAGGGTTAACACAGTTTGAAAATCGTATTCTAGATCCTCGTTTTCGTTCTGCCACCAAAGATGTTATTCCTCGTTATGATGCAGAAAGGTTAATTCAAGACAGAGCTAGCGCTATTCAGGCTATTGAAGCGAATTTCATTGAAGAAATGAAAGACTTCCCAGTAACGGTAGACAATATTCAAATAGAAAACATTCAGCTTCCAGCTAAATATTTAACATCAATAGAAACCAAGCAAACAGAAAAGAATTTAGCTGATGCTGAAAAACATAAGTTGGCTCGCCAGAACTTAGAAGCTCAGCGTGACGTAAACACTTCAAAAGCCAAAGCTGACGGTATTAAGTTAGTTGCAATTGCTGAAGCAGAATCAATTAGAATTAAAGGTTTAGCAGAAGCTGAAGCGATTACTGCAAAAGCTAAAGCATTGGGTAATAACCCTTTAATTGTTAAGCTAACAGAAGCTCAAAATTGGGATGGAAAACTACCCGCTACAATATTGGGTAGTAGTAATATGCCAATATTGGATATGAGAGCAAAATAAACAGAACATTTTTATCAGTAAAGCCGCTTGTTTGCGGCTTTACATGTTGTACAATTGTTTAACTAAATAATAATCATCAATAATTACGGAAATTCCTTATGAAAAAATTTATCATACTATTAACTATTTCAACATTAAGTACATCGGCTATGGCAGAAGAAACAAGCTGGTTTGATAGCTTAAAAAGCTTCGTTGGATTAAGTGAAACTAAAGAACAAGCTGTAGAAATGCCAAGTACAGACGGTTTAGTTGAACTATTAACTAGTTCATTAAATGTTGATACTGCACAAGCTTCTGGTGGTATGGGCGCCATTTTTAATTACGTAAAAAACAATGTTTCAGCTGATCAATTTAGTGAACTTGCTAAATCACTACCCGGTGTTGATGGACTCGTTGGTCAAATGCCTGATGTGAGCAAACTTAGCTCTGCTGGTGGTTTAGGTGGTTTACTTGATAAAGCAGCAGAATACAGTGATTCATTAAAGTCTATTAATGATGTGAAAAAGCAATTTGAAGCTTTAGGTTTAAAGCCTGAAATGATCAGCAGCTTTGTTTCTAGTGCTCAAGGCTACTTAGACAGTGAAGAAGGTCAAAGTGCTAAAAAAGTACTAACTGATGGTTTAGGTAAACTATTAGGTTAATTTTATTTTGTTCGTTAAAAGTAAAACACAAATTTAAAGCGACTTATATAAACGAAACTGATAACGAGAACCTCTAATCAGTTTCGTTTCGTTAATTGCAAATTACTTACAACCTGTCTCGTTATTCGATTCTTTCAACTATCGTATGACTTTTATCTGTAACTTATACTTAAATTTTATCTTCAGCCTTGAACTAAGCCTCTTTAAAACAAATAGTTTCCCCTTTGGCTGTTATCATTTCTGCTTTTATTGTCTGATTATTATCACTCAACGTGAGTAAACCAATACCACTTCCATTGTATAAAGTTGTATCGTTGTAAGAGTCAGCAGAATCAGGTTTCCTAACGCGAATTTTCATGCGCCTTCTTTTGGTAAACCAATTAAGAGGCGAGTATGTCGCGTAAAAATATTTATTTAATTTTTCTAGCGTATTTAATAAACCGGCAGGGAATTCATTTTTTAGACCACTACAGGTTATTTGGAGTATTTTGGAGCTATTTCTTCGAAAGCGGTGGGTAACTTCATAAACAAAAGAGTAATGCACATCACCCGAAAGAATGATGAAATTAGGCGGTGTTTTATAATGTCTGAATATATTTAACATCACATTAGCGGTACCCGAATGCGCCATCCAATTTTCAGCATCTACTGCTAATGGCTTACCAAAAAAAGTAAAGATACGTTGAATAGTTTCAATCAACTTAACGCCATAAATAGGAGCAGCAGAAACCATAATAATATCAGGTTCATTAATTAACTCTTGCTGTAAAGCTGATAAGGATTCCCAATCCATTAAACCAGAAGGTTTACCTGCATTACTCTCTGATCGCCAGCGCTGAGTACGCGTATCTAAAACGACAATTTTAGGTGAAGTATTTAAGCTATAGTGCCATTCATCCCAAGCTAACATTTTGTCAATAAGCTCAGTATGTTCAGCATAACCTCCCTCACAAAAACTTGGTTTAATCTCTTTTATTAATGCCGTGAATTTTTCTGGGGCATTACCCCAGCCTTGGCATAGACAATACCCAATGAGTGCATTACCAATAATCTGTTTCGAAAATGAATGATTGTATGCAGCCTCTTCCCAGCCTCTGGTCAAATTCCAATCATCTGTCACGTCATGATCGTCAAATATCATATACGTTGGAATATGCGCTAAAGCTCTTCTAATAGCAGGTAAGCCTTTTACAAATTGATTAATAACAACACGTTCTTGTTCGTATTTAGTTTGAAATTCTTTGGGAACATGATGATTGTTCAAGTCAGTTATTGCCCATAACTCTGGAGACCAAACGAGTAAATACATTGCCATCACTTCAGATAAAGTAACTAAATGATTTTTAACATTCACAGAGGTGAAAATAGGAGCTTTACGCGCGCCAAAAACTTTATCAAATAAAGAATTGTTCACTGTATGGTGAGGCAAAATTTCTGAACGTTGATAATAACAATGAGGGCTTTTGAATAATGCGTCACTCGAGCTGGTGAGGTCAAGATGCTCACTATCGTCTAACCAGCTTTCTTCGTACAGTGCCAATTTATCAATAACTTGATGAATAGCGACTAACATTGGTCCCGCAACATCATCGACATAGATTTGGTCGCCTGACATCATTAATAATGCAGGACGTTCTTCAACTGATGTTCCACTTTGACGAATAGTGTGATCAACTTGAATCAAGGCATCTTCACTATCAAAGTGAGGCTTTCGACAAGAACCATGCAAAACTTTATTGATTTTACTTTTAATAATAAAATTAGGGAACTGTTGATTTTCATAAACTAAATCAGGTATTAAGCTAATTAAATCATCTTCAGTACTTTCTGCCGAGCTGATGGTGAAATTATAAGTAAGCACGGTGTTTTCAGGAAAAACGTCTTCCGTAGACAATGTAATTAAATTGATAAATGCATATTTACCGATCCTAACTTGTTGTAATTCATTACTTCCTAAGGAGCGACTCAATATAGAATTCCCATTATCAAGTCGATTAATACAGCAACTTAAGCGATAGTTTTGAGAAGTGACTAACCAAAAATTTATTTGCTTAGTATCACAATGCCTTAATATCGGCCCTGCAATAATTGGAGGTAATAAAGTAATGTTGTTAATGATAGATCCTCACGGGGAAAAAGAAGCTGTTTAATACATATAAAAACTAAGATTAATTTACCCTTAGCCTATGCTAATTGTCCATCATGAAATTATAATTCTGGTAACAAAATATAATTTACGCTCGCCCAACTGAGTAAAATCGTCAATAAAAAATGTAAAGTTCTGTAAGTTAAAAAAACAAATAACATACAGTTTTTAAATACTTTTAACTTACTACTAGCGATAAAATTCTCAGACAAAGTACATTGATATAAGCTTTTATAAAAAGCGATTAACTATTGGAACAAAAATGAAAAAATTATTACTTAGCGCTTTATTGTTAACTGGTTGTGCAAGTCAAGGCGTTGATAGAGAAGACCAAAATCAAATAATTAAAGAGTACTATGCCTCAGTAGTTTCTGTTACTCCTGTCACTTTATCTTCCGAAGTAAAAACAGGCATTGTTGCCGGTGCTGGACTTGGTGTGCTAGAAGAAATTGACGGTAACACTGAAGATATGATTGCAGGTGGTCTTGCAGGCGCCCTCGTTTTTGGATTATTTACCGCCCTATTTGAAGGTGATAATGAAGCTTTTCAATACCACTTAAATTCAACAGAACAAGGAGAATTTAATGTGATTCAAAAACAGAAATTACCTGAATCAATTAACTGTGTGAAAGTACGTAGTAGTAAAACGGTTGAATTGATTGTGGCTGACGTCAAAAACTGTTCTAACCCATTTAAATAAGCCATACTGAATGTATACAAAATCTTTAGAGCAAAAAACATGAAAAAGTTATTGTCTTTTTTTCTCATACTCTCTTTATTTTCTTGTGGATCAATGTCGATAAGTAATGGTCGACAAAAGGTGATTATCCAACCTCAACAATCTCCTTGCGACATTCATCGCAAGAAAATAGATCCGAATTGTAAAATTGAAAGCAAAAATGTATTACCTAAGCAAACGCGTTAAATCTGATAACCCCAACGCGGCATGATGGACTGATCAATGTTTAAGTGGTCTAACATTCGTCCCACCATAAAATCGATGAGGTCATTAATTGATTTGGGATGATGATAAAAACCAGGTGCTGCAGGCATTACGGTAACGCCCATTTGTGAAAGCGTCAGCATATTTTGTAAATGAATGGTAGAAAATGGTGTTTCTCGCACCACTAAGATTAACTGGCCTCGCTCTTTTATCACTACGTCAGCTGCACGCTCAATTAAGTTATCACTCATACCTTGGCTTATAGCAGCTAATGTTCCTGTAGAACAAGGACAAACAATCATTTTCTTTGGTGCTGCAGAGCCTGAAGCAACCGGTGAAAACCATTGTTCTTTTCCAAAAACGGTAATTTGTGAAGGTTTCGCTTTAAATTTTTCACTTAAAAATTTAGTCGCCGCATCAGGTGATGCAGGTAATTTCAAACCAACTTCAGTGTCAAAAACAACCCT
>CAJWBY010000135.1 GCA_913020705.1 uncultured Colwellia sp. | reverse complement strand
TAGGTTTATCAACGATTCCTGTTTCATTAGGCCATGCAAGCCACAATGACCCAAGTGTCATGATTGCATTAGCTGAGTGGGCTCAAAGTATTGTGTATTTACGTCCAGAACCTACTTTATTGGCTGGTGTTGATACTGTATTTAAGATCCACTTGTTCTTTGGTATGACGATCTTTTTAGTCTTCCCCTTCACTCGTTTAGTACATGTTTGGAGTGCACCATTTAGTTATGCATGGCGTCCATATCAAATAGTACGTAGCAAACGGTACTAGAAGAATCTTAACGTGCCTGATGACGTTACAAAATAGATATATTAGAAATGAAAGCAAATAGTGCATTTTATAAAGGTTTTGATTTACTTTGGTGCGTAAAATGAAAAATACTCGCGATTATTTAAAAATAATCTATAAAAACAGCATGTTAAAAAATGGCAAGCAATTTGCAAATATAATGACATTCACTGCAACGGTGCAGAAATGATTTTAAATTTTTAATGGTAATGAAGCCATATCTAGTTTAGCTGGATATGGCTTTTTGTTTTTTTAGAAGGAAAAAAAATGGCTTATACAAGACAACCTATTGCGATGACAGTGTTGGCATCAGCAATTAGTTCGCTGTTATTAGTACCAACAGCTCATGCGGAAGATGCTTTTTTTGAAGCATTATCAGGTGGTAAGGTGAGTTTCTCGGCACGTGCACGTTATGAAACGGTTGATCAGGATAATGCACTGAAAGATGCTGATGCGTTCACCATTCGTACAACTTTAGGTTATGAGACTGGTATGTTCCACGGTTTTAGTGCGTTTGCTGAAGTGGAAGATGTATCCGATTTAGGTTCAGATAACTACAACAGCACGACCAATGGTGAAGGTGCTTATTCTGTGATTGCTGATCCTGATGGAACAGAGGTCAATCAAGCTTACTTAGAATATAACGGCTTTGATACTGAGGTGAAATTTGGTCGCCAAGAAATAACTTACCGCAACGCACCGTTTCATCGTTTTATTGGTAATGTTTTATGGCGTCAAAACCATCAATCTTTTGATGCTGTTAGTTTTAGCAATACGCATTTAGAAGATACAACGATTAACTATGCTTATGTGGATGAAATTCACACCATTTTTGGTGATGATAGAAATGCTGGTGTTATCAAGGATGGTGATATTGATATCGCAGCACATTTAGTTAATCTTCAATATAGCGGTTTATCAATTGGTAAATTAGAAGGTTATGGTTATTTCTTAGACTATAAAGATGATAAGCAACTATCTTCAGAAACAATAGGTTTACGTTTGAATGGTGCACAACCCATAAACGAAGACTGGAAATTTATCTATACCGCAGAGTTCGCTAACCAAGATGAATATAAAGGTCGCGACATGGATGACCAAAATTATTATCTAGGCGAAGTGGGTGCTAAATATAAAGGCTGGTTAGCCAAAGTATCGTATGAAATGCAAGAAGGTGATGGCAATGATAGTTTCAGAACACCTTTAGGTACCAACCATGCATTCCAAGGTTGGGCAGATCAATTTTTAGCTACACCAACAGCTGGATTAGAAGATATATATGTGACGGTTGTCGGTAAAGTATTAGGTGCAAAACTAGTTGCTGTTTACCATGATTTTGAAACTGATAAAGGCAGTGATGATGCCGGTGATGAACTAGATTTATTATTATCTAAAACCTTTGAAAAGCATTACACCCTTGGTGTGAAATACTCTGATTATGATGCGGGTGATTCATCAGTAGGTAAAGTTGATACTGAAAAATTCTGGGTATTTGGTCAAGTTAAATTCTAAGTAACGACTCATTCCCTTAATTTTTTTAAGCCAGGTAATCAGCTGATTACCTGGCTTTTTTTATGGCACGCGAAAAATATTAATTTTACGAAATAGGAATAAACGATACTACTCTGACTTTCCTCTAGCTATAAAGCTCTGCACCATCTTCGAACGACTCATTATTTTGCATCCCAACTTGATGCGGTATTTTAGTCTAGAAACAATATAACACATTGATATTGCTGATTTAAGTGTGGTGGCACGCCTTGTGCATTATTGTGTGTAGCAATAAATTTAAGGAGTGCAAGATGGGTGTTGTGATTGATTTTATTTATCTAATTAGAGAGTTAATTAAATTGAGTTTCATGGTCATAATTTCTCCTTTTGGCATTGTTGCTGGTTATTTGTTTACTTGGGAATAAATAGCAACTAACACCACCAATTTGGGATTTAACATGACATACATTATTGGAACTGCGCTGTTCATAACTGGCATAGCATTATGGTTAGTAATGCGTTTGAAAGCGGCAAAGCGTAAAGAAAAAGTTCGAATCTATAACGGTTTGATGCTACTCCAACAAATTCATAGATTGGTAGAGCTTATCCAACAGCACCGCGGCCTTAGTATTGCGATCAGGCAGGGTAATGACAAACTTAAATATAAACATACTGCGGTGCAACATGATATCGATACGTTACTTGCAACTGATAAATCAGCAACACTCAATAATTTTGAACAATGGCCGTCATTTGCAGAACATTGGCCGAGATTACAACTAAATACTCTGAATAAAACACTCGATCCTCATCACTTAATGAAACAGCATGGGGCCGTGATTGAAGGTTTATTTTCTTTAGTTGATGATGTGGCGCGTGTTTACCGTTTACAAACAATTATGTTGGGCACATCAATCCGTATGTTAGATGTTTGTATTGATACCTTGCGAACTTCTGAAACTATCGCTCAAGCAAGAGGTGTGGGTTCCGGAATTTGTGCATTAGGAAAAAGTGAAGGTACTGATGAAATTAAGCTAAATTTTTTAAAATCATCGATTGCCACTAGCACCAGTGATTTATTTGATGAATTGAAAACCATCCAGAATCCAGATATCAATATTTTTTTAGGTGGTATTTTGGTGGGAATAAAAAACAATTCAGATAAGCTGGTTGCGTTGATTGATGACAAAATTCTTACTCAAAAGAACATTGAGGTGAGTGCTCAAGCTTATTTTGAAATCGCAACTATCCCTATCGATGAATTATCAACACTGTTCACTCAGCTTATTAGTTACATTACAAAAAAACATGCACTGGAATATTGAGAAATAGTATGGCAATAGAAACAATCGTAGTCTGTGATACACCCGCTTCATACGAATTAATAGAGCAAGTTTTGGTGCCAAGCAATTATGACATCGTTTTTCATGGTTCTTCCCTGCAACAATTATTAGCGAATAACACTTTAAAAAATCCACAGTTAATTATTATTAGCATGATGAAGGCTTACGATGGGTTGCTGGAACAATTGAAAATGATCAATTCACAATTTCCATTACCGATTGTTATTTTTACTCAAGATGACAGTGATGACACGATAGAACATGCTATTCATGCTGGTGTAAGTGCATATGTGGTTGATGGCCTTAGAGAAAATAGAATTATGCCTATCCTCCGAACAGCGATGGCACGTTTTGAACAGAATCAGTCTATGCGGCAAGAGCTAGATGACCTTAAGACAACACTTGCAGATAGAAAAATAATCGATCGAGCCAAGGGCTTATTAATGGCACAACGTCATTGCAGTGAAGATGAAGCGTATAAATTATTACGTACTACTGCCATGAATCAAAATACTCGAGTGGCATCATTAGCCCAAAGCATAGTCGATGCTGCTTCATTATTAAATCCAACAAATTAATTTTTTACACGCACTGTCACAGTGCAAAATGGTTGGTTTTTAACGCACCAGAAAAGTGCGCCAATTGTTCAAGTTGATTCAAAGTGTAGGTAGCTGTTTAGTTTGAAATAAACCAATAAACCCTTAAGTTATTGATATTAAATTGATTGTCAGTTTTTTTGGTAGTTGGCACAGTCTCTGCAATAAATAATTTGAATATTTCAATCCAACGGCGGGTTGTTAATTTACCTCCCTATAGTGGGAAATTAGATAAAGACGTCTTTCAAGAATTTAATCTTGATGTGCGTCTTTTTTTTGGAAAAAATTTATATTTGGAGTCGAAAATGTCCAGCATTACCCCTCTGTTTTCACGTAGAAAAATTGTTAAAACATTAGCCGTTACAACTCTCGTTTTGTCAGCCGGTTTGATGCCATTTATTACTGTCAATGCAGCTCCAGGTGAGCTTGAAAAAGAAGACTTAACGTTTGGGTTTATAAAATTAACCGATATGGCACCTTTAGCTGTTGCTTATGAAAAAGGTTTTTTTGAAGATGAAGGTTTGTATGTCACTTTAGAAGCTCAGGCTAACTGGAAAGTATTACTTGATGGCGTTATTGATGGCCAATTAGATGGGGCGCATATGTTGGCAGGTCAACCACTGGGTGCAACCATTGGTTTTGGAACGAAGGCGGACATTATCACCGCGTTTAGTATGGATTTGAACGGTAATGCCATTACGGTTTCAAATGATATTTGGCAGCAAATGAAACCAAATGTGCCAATGGAAGATGGCAAACCTGTTCATCCGATTAGTGCGTCAGCATTAAAACCAGTAGTTGAGAAATATAAGGACGAAGGCAAACCGTTCAATATGGGTATGGTGTTCCCTGTTTCGACTCATAACTATGAATTACGCTATTGGTTAGCGGCTGGTGGCATTCATCCTGGTTATTACGCTCCTCATAAAGGTGATGTTAGTGGGATGATCGATGCAGATGCTTTATTGTCAGTGACCCCCCCACCACAAATGCCATCAACTATGGAGGCGGGTACGATTTTTGGTTATTGCGTAGGTGAACCATGGAATCAACAAGCTGTATTTAAAGGTATTGGTGTCCCCGTTATTACTGACTATGAAATTTGGAAAAACAATCCTGAAAAAGTATTTGGGGTGAGTGCTGGTTGGGCAGAAGAGCATCCGAATACTCATATTGCTGTAGTTAAAGCGTTGATAAGAGCCGCTGAATGGTTAGATGCAAACGATAATGCTAATCGACCTGAAGCAGTGAAGATTTTGTCACAAAGTCACTATGTAGGTGCGGATTATGATGTTATCGCTAACAGCATGACAGGCACATTCGAATACGAAAAAGGTGATAAACGTGCTGTGCCTGATTTCAATGTGTTTTATCGTCATAACGCGACATACCCTTACTACAGTGATGCGATTTGGTATTTATCTCAAATGCGTCGTTGGGGTCAGATTTCAGAACCAAAAACAGATAGTTGGTTTATGGATATAGCGAAAAAAGTATATCGCCCTGACATCTATGCCATCGCTGCTAAAGAGTTAATTTCAGAAGGTAAAGTTGAAGCTAAAGACTTCCCTGATTTTGTGACCGAAACGGGGTTTAAACCAGCTCAAAGTGAGTTTATCGATAGCATCACTTTTGACGGAACTAAACCCAATGCTTACTTAGAGCAATTTCCAATTGGTCTAAAAGGTGACACCGTCATCAACTAAGTTAGATATGTAGCAAATTCAGCTTGCCTAAAACATCGGGCAGGCTGAACATCAACCCGATTAACAATTTAAAGAATTATCATGAAAGACAAATTTATCAATTTTTTTGAGATCACTGGGTTTACATGGTTTGTGCCAGTGGTTAAATTAATTTCAGGTGACGCACGAGAGAAACAGGCCGGAGAGTTACTTAAAATGGTGGGGATTCCAATCCTGGCCCTCATTATATTTTTAGGTTTATGGCATGTCGGTGCAGCAAAGGTCGTTACAAGTTTGGGACAAGTACCCGGCCCCGTACAAGTATGGGAACAAGCAAGTATTTTAGTAGATGAACATTACGCAGAACGTGAAAAAGAAAAACAGTTTTATCAACGACAAGATAAACGTAATGCTGAAAAATTAGTCAAAAATCCGGATGCAGAAATAAAAGTTCGTCCTTATACCGGTAAAAAAACCTTTTTTGATCAGATATTGACCAGTTTATGGACAGTATTCATTGGCTTTGTTGTTGCTAGCATTATTGCTATTCCTATCGGCGTGATTAGCGGTTTGAGTGATACGCTTTATTCAGCCATTAATCCTTTAATTCAGATTTTTAAGCCTGTTTCACCTTTGGCTTGGCTACCTATTGTGACGATGGTGGTGAGTGCGGTTTATGTTTCAGATGATCCCATGTTTTCTAAATCATTTGTGACATCAGCGATAACGGTAACCTTATGTTCCTTATGGCCAACATTAATCAATACGGCTGTTGGTGTTTCATCGATAGATCGAGATCTAATCAATGTTGGCCGTGTACTACGGCTTAGTTACCTGACAACCGTATTTAAGATCGTAATACCATCCTCAATTCCTATGATATTCACTGGATTGAGAATTTCTTTAGGAATTGGCTGGATGGTGCTTATTGCAGCTGAAATGTTGTCTCAAAATCCTGGGTTAGGAAAGTTTGTTTGGGATGAATTCCAAAACGGCAGCTCAGCTTCTCTAGGACGTATCATGGTAGCAGTAGTCACGATTGGTATCCTTGGTTTCTTGTTGGATCGCATTATGTTAACCATACAGAAATCCTTTTCTTACGACAAAAATGCAGTTATTCGCTAGGACATACTCATGGAAAAATACTTAAATATCGATCATGTCAGCATTGAATTTCCTACAGCAAACGGGCCATTCAAAGCTTTAGATAATATTAGTTTGAAAATAGATAAAGGTGAGTTTGTCAGTATCATTGGCCATTCTGGTTGTGGCAAATCAACGGTAATGAATATTGTTGGTGGTTTATATCAGGCAACAACTGGCGGGGTCTTATTAGAAGGTAAAGAAGTCAATGAGCCCGGACCTGACCGTGCGATTGTATTTCAAAATCATTCTTTATTTCCGTGGCTCACGTCTTATGAAAATGTCGAGTTGGCAGTAAAGTCTGTTTTTAAAGGTAAAAAATCCACTGCAGAGATGAAAGAATGGATTGATTACAATATTGAATTGGTTCATATGAGTCATGCTAAAGATAAATTGCCGTCCGAAATTTCTGGTGGCATGAAGCAACGTATCGGAATTGCTAGAGCCTTAGCAATGGAGCCCAAAGTCTTATTGATGGATGAACCTTTTGGTGCGCTTGATGCGTTAACTCGAGCACATTTACAAGACTCCTTAATGGAGATCCAAAGTAATCTTAATAATACCGTCATTATGATCACGCATGATGTAGATGAAGCCGTTTTGTTATCGGACAAAATTGTCATGATGACTAATGGGCCTGCAGCAACAATTGGTGATGTGCTCGAGGTTGATTTACCTCGTCCTCGTCAGAGATTAGAACTTGCAGATGATAGTCGCTATAACCATTTTCGTTCAGAAGTTATTCACTTTTTACATGAACGTCATGCTAGAAAAGTGGCATAACTAGACCAAAATTTGAAGGTAAAACCATGAGTTATGAATTTAAACTAGATCTGGAACATGAAATAGTTGAATGTGAGTATACAGGCACAGTGATTTTTACAGAGCGAATGCAAGCGGTAAAACTTGGTGTTGAAATTTTGAAGGATAGGGATTATCCACGAATTTTAATCAATCTAATTGCGGCAAAAATGCATATTACACCAGAAGAAAAAATTATCTTAGCGAACTACATTTCAGAACAACATTTATTGATAAATGCCAAAACGGCATTTTTAATTAGATGTGAACAAACTGGACGAGAAGAGATCGATAATGCGGTGGTTCGGCCAGATGAATTTGATTCAGAGGTTTTTTTCAGTCGAACAAAAGCATTGGAGTGGCTAAGTTGCTAATGTCTAATGTGGTTGAAATGGAAACTGCTCCACAAAAAAACTTTAGTAAAAAAGAAAACGCAGTTACAGCATCGTTCAGAAATTTCATGTTAACAAGTGCATTTCAATCTATTATCAGTGTTCCTCATAGGCGTGTAGTGGGGTATGAAGGGCTTATTCGTCCATTTGATAAAAGCAATTCTGCTTGTTCAGTGGAGGCACTTTTTATTAGTCCTAAGTCTAGTGCTGAATTCCTTTCATTAGATCGAACGTGCCGTAGTTTGCATGTGAAGAATTTTTCTCGGCAGCAAACAAGCAATGAGTGGTTATTTATTAATTTAGATTCACAGTGTTTGGCGCTTGAAAAGCCGCATCCAGGATTTATGGATAAGATGTTTTCAGTTAATGGGATTAAACCTGAACGGGTGGTGATAGAGATCCTAGAAAGTGAAATAACAGATAGGGTGTATTTAAAATCGTTAATCGCACATTTTCGTTCGATGGGATGTTTAATTGCGATAGATGACTTTGGAGCAGGCCACTCTAATTTTGATCGGATCTGGGAATTAGAACCAGATATCGTCAAGTTAGATCGAAGTTTAATTCAGCGTGCGACAACAAGTGCTAAGTTAAAAAGGGCATTGTCTGGCATCGTTTCATTAGTACATGGAACAGGTAGTCTTGTCATTATTGAAGGTGTAGAAACCGAAGAAGAAGCATTAATTGCAATCGAGGTGAATGCGGATATGCTACAAGGGTTTTATTTTTCGAAACCAAAACCAGCGATTGAATATGATCAGGCACTCGATACTTCATTAGCCGAATTGATCGTAAGACAACAAAACCGATGTCGCGAACAGACCGTTCAATTAGATCAACATTTTTCACGGTTTAGAAAAATATATGACCAAGCCATTAAGCTTTTTAATGCATCTTTAGATTTTGAGAAAAGTGCAATGCAGGTGTTTTCTGAAGAGCGAGCAGTAAGATGTTTTTTATTAGATGAAAGTGGTCATCAAGTTGGTAAAAGCATTCATTCTCCAAACTATCAGCAACAGATTAGTGATCGTTTTGCACCTTTATTATCTGGAGATAAAGCAAATTGGTCTCAAAAACACTATCATTATCGAGCGATAGGGCAACCGGGTAAACTACAAGTGACTCGCCCTTACTTATCCGTAGCTGGCTTGCATTTATGTATCACTATTTCCAAAGCGATAAAAGTTGATGGTAGTCTAATCGTATTCTGTTGTGATTTAGACTGGCAAGATGAATGAAACTTCGAAATTACTAAGAAACGAATTTAATAGCGCCTATTTGGTGGTTGTTTTATTGTTTATTGCAGGTATTAGCTTTGATTTCTCTGTCGCTTTAGGCGTGGCGGGTGGCGTACCTTATATTCTTCCTGTCTTATTTACACTAAACATTAAATCAAAAAAAATCACTTACCTAACTGTTTTATTGGGTGTTTGTTTAACCGTTTTGGGTTTGTTTTTATCTCCACAAGGAGGGGAGTTTTGGAAAGTACTCACAAACCGGGCATTAGCGATCTTAGCGATTCTTGGCGTTGGTATTGTTGTTATTGTAATTAAAAATAAAAATAATGAATTGATGCTTCAAACTGAGAGTTTGATTAGAGTTAGTCAGGTGAAATCTAAGTTTTTATCGGCAATGAATCACGAGTTTAGAACACCATTAAACATTATTCTCGGTTTTTCTAAAATGTTGAAACTGTCAAATACACTCAATAAAGACGATCTTGAAAATGTAGAATATATTGATAAGGCTGGTGAAAACTTACTGAAAATGGTTGAAACAGCTATTTCCTTTGCTGAAGTTCAAGATGGTGAAGTAGTAGCTGAGAAAAAAACAATTAAGCTGACTAATTTTATTGATACTCTTATTGAAAAAAATAACAGCGTTGCAAAACAAAAAAATATCACCCTTATAAGACAAGAAAATTTCACTAATAACAGTATAGAAATACACTCTGATCCAGCATTGTTAACTGAAGTACTTCAAATTATTATAGATAATGCCATTCTTTATAATTATGAAGATGGCAAGGTCATCATCACGAGTGAAAAAATTAATGAAAAAATCATCAGATTAAACATCAGTGATACCGGGTATGGTATTAGTGAAAAACGTCATTATGAAGTGTTTGATCCATTTGCCAGATTACGTATGGAAAACTCTGACAAATCAGGTATAGGTTTAGGCTTAGCTAAAGCGAAACTTATTTGTGATATTCTTTCCATAGAGATCAACTATCGACATCAAGCAGTTGGTACCGTGTTTTGGCTTGATATTCCAGTGGAATAAACGCTAATAAAATTAGTCGTTCAGCGAGAAAGAAAAAACTGCACTGTCTTAGTGCGTCAATATACATATCTGCGATAACATGGTGCTTATGTTTTATTGAATACTACTCTTTTCCTTTATTAAACAACTCCTTACTATTTGGCATGATTCCAGCAATGTGATGTTCACCAATGTCGGTAGAAGCGCTCAAGAGAACACCTTATGTCTGCACAAAATCTAAAGTTATTATCCTTTAGTGGCAATACGCGAATATTGCACTTAAGCTGGATGGCCTTTTTTATTAGTTTTGTTGTTTGGTTTAACCATGCCCCATTATTGATTTCAATTCAAGAATCCTTAGGGTTAACCGACCAACAAATTAAAACAATCTTAATATTAAACGTGGCATTGACTATACCTGCTCGCATTATTGTGGGTATGTTGGTCGATAAATACGGCCCTAAAATTATGTATTCCCTATTATTAGGGATCTCGAGTTTTATTTGTTTCTTTTTTGCGATGGCCGATAGTTTCGAACAACTTGCTGTGGCTCGTTTTATGTTGGGTTTTGTAGGTGCTGGTTTTGTGATCGGAATTCGCATGATTTCAGAATGGTATCCAGCCAAACAAGTTGGTTTAGCAGAAGGTATCTATGGCGGTTGGGGTAACTTTGGTTCAGCTGCTGCTGCGATGAGTTTGCCGACAATTGCGCTCATGTTTGGTGGCGATGATGGCTGGCGTTATGCGGTTGCCTTAACGGGGGCGGTGGCGCTTGTTTATGCTTTCATCTATTACAATAGTGTTACTGATACACCGAAAGGTTCTACGTACTTTAAACCTAAAAAATCAGGGGGTATGGAAGTCACTAGCGTTGGTGACTTTTATCTCTATCTAGTGATGAATATTCCCCTTTATGCTGCGTTGGCTTTATTAGCATGGAAGTTATCACCTAGTGGTGTGAGTTTGTTGTCAGCAGGTGTTGCTCAAGCGATTTATGTTGGACTGGGTGTGCTTTATCTATATCAGGTTTATAGCATTTACCAAGTTAATAAAGACATTTTTGTTAACCCTGTGCCTAAAATTCATCAATATAACTTCAAACAAGTTGCCGTATTAGATTTGGCTTATTTAGCAACATTTGGTTCAGAGCTTGCCGTGGTATCTATGTTGCCATTATTTTTCAGTAATACCTTTGATATTACAGCGGTACAAGCCGGTATATTAGCATCAGGGTTTGCATTTATGAACCTAGTTTCACGGCCGATTGGTGGTTTATTTAGTGACCGTTTTGGCCGTAAGAAAACATTAACTATATGTATTGCCGGTTTGGCTGTGGGTTATTACGTGATGAGTTTGATTACAGCAGAATGGGCAATCGTTCTTGCTGTACTGGCTACGATGGCGTGTTCGTTCTTTGTACAGGCTGGAGAAGGCGCTGTATTTGCTGTGGTACCGCTAGTAAAACGCCGTTTAACAGGCCAAGTGGCAGGTATGGCTGGTGCATACGGTAATGTAGGTGCAGTGGCATTCTTAACGGTATTATCATTAGTTTCGGCACAAACTTTCTTCTTAGTGATTGCAGCTACTGCCGTGGTTACTCTAATTGCCGTTCAGTTTATGGATGAGCCATCAGGTCAAATGGCAGAAATCCTGCCGGATGGCACCGTGCAAATGATTGATGTGCATTAAATCGTTGGGATTAAGCTAAACTACAACAGCTCACTCTTTGACGGGTGAGTTGTTTTGTTTTCAGGGGTGATAAGTGGCAGATAAACTTAAAGTTAATATTGGATCTTACTCTACAAAAGGCGTAAAGGAAGAAAACCAAGATTCTTTAGGTCATATGATCCCTGACAATATTAATTTGTTGGCTGGAAAGGGTATTGCTTGTGCTTTAGCGGATGGCGTGAGCAGTAGTGCAGAAGCGAAACAAGCTAGCCAGTGTTGTGTTACAGGTTTCTTAGATGATTATTTCAGCACGCCTGATTCCTGGTCAGTAAAAAAATCTGGTGGCAAAGTCTTAACTGCCATTAATAATTGGTTATATAGTCAGAGTAATCAATATCGGGATAGTGAACGAGGCTTAGTCAGTACCTTTACTGCGTTGGTGATTAAATCGACAACGGCTCATCTTTTTCATGTTGGCGATACACGAATATATTTGTTACGAGGAAAAAATCTCGAACAATTAACGACGGATCATCGTATCCAAATACCTGGTGAAAAAGAATACCTTGCTCGTGCAATGGGCGTAGATTATCGCTTAGATATTGATTATAAAACGTTAACTGTTGATGTTGGTGATGTGTTTTTGCTCACCACAGATGGTGTTCATGATTACCTTTCCGATAAAAAGATAGCAACCATTTTGCAATCTACTGAATCGGACCTCGACATACTTTGTGAAAGTATTGTTGAGCGGGCTTTAGAAATGAAAAGTGCTGATAACGTGAGTTGTCAGTTAATTCAGGTGATGGAGTTACCGTCACAAGATGCCGATGAAGTCTTTTCACAGTTAACCGCTTTGCCTTTTCCTCCTGAACTTTATGAAGGTGTGATTTTAGATGGTTATCGAATTACTAGAGAATTACATGCGAGCTCAACTAGCCAATTATATCTTGCCGTAGATAGTGATACTGACGAAAAGGTGGTCATCAAAACACCGTCAGTTAATTTTGAAGATGACCCCGCGTATTTAGAGCGTTTTCAATTAGAAGAGTGGGTAGGACGACGTATTGATAGTCCTCATGTGATTAGAACAATGGAACAACAGCGGCCACGGCATTTTATGTATTACGTGATGGAGTATATTGAAGGTAGAACGCTTGAACAATGGATGATAGATCAAACCGAACCTGATCTGACTGTCATTAGGAATATCGTTTCACAAGCCGTGTCAGGCTTACGTGCTTTTCATCGTATGGATATGCTGCATCAGGATATTAAACCTGGCAACATTATGATCACCGGTGAAGGTTTAGTGAAAATTGTCGATTTTGGTTCGACTAAAATTGCTGGTATTGCCGATATTTCAACACCGGTTGAGCGTAATGAACTATTAGGCACCAAAAATTACACGGCGCCGGAATACCTTTTAGGCAATTCCGGCACAACACAGTCTGATATGTTTTCTTTGGGTTGCATCATTTATGAAATGATCACCAATAAGTTACCTTATGGCACGGCGCTTTCTCGATCATCTGATCAGGCATCAGTCAGACGCTTAAAATACAATCCTATTAGTAATCATGTTGGTGATATTCCACACTGGGTTGATAAAGCAATTCGTAC
>CAJWBY010000134.1 GCA_913020705.1 uncultured Colwellia sp. | reverse complement strand
CTGTAGCTCAGCTGGTAGAGCATCACGTTGCCAACGTGAATGTCACGAGTTCGAGTCTCGTTAGCCGCTCCAAATTTAGCGTTTCAATATGCTAAAGAGTTTTATAACTCAAATCTCTTAGTAAAATAAGAGTTAGTAGGGAGCCAATCTCTACTTTAAAAAGAATTATCCGATGCCCGGGTGGTGGAATTGGTAGACACAAGGGATTTAAAATCCCTCGCTCATAGAGTGTGACGGTTCAAGTCCGTCTCCGGGTACCACTTTTTTTCTGATGTTTTTATTCATTAAAATATTAAATCACTATATGAATATTATTCATATTACCTATAAAGATTGTTTCTTAAACAATACCCTGCAGTAACTTCTTAAAAATAATCCATTACAAATATTAACACTCATGTTTATGTCAAAATAACGTTATACCAATTTTTAATAAAATGAAGATATCATTATGACGTTGATTAACATAACTACATAACCTTCAGCTACACATCTTTATTATAATGCGCTTATTGATACTTAAATAATTTTGTATTCAGTCTACAGTGGTTATTGTTAGATCGTAAATAGTCATGACACGAAATTAAACACAAATTTAGAAAAAGTTAGATGCTATTTGAAATAAGTCTTTTATATCTTTCTAACTTAAGAGATTTGGGTGTTGGACATACTCAAAAATAACGAGTAAATAGCATTTTTATTTTATTATCTAAACATATAGTAGGCTGTGGTTTTGATAAAATGATGTTTTAGTTATTAAGTCTAAATTATAATTTGCTTAAAAAGTTGGAAGTTTTTTTAATTAAATACACTCAGAGATGCGATATAACAAAAAATAAGTTATAAACTTTTATATGAAATCATCTATACACTATCATTAAAAAAAGATCTAATTATATGACAGACTAAAGAGCCATTTAATTTCATCCTATTGATAACAATTTTCAATACTTTAAAAAATTTACCTTAGCGTAATTACTTTAATTGAATTATGTGAAAAAATTATAGAACTGTGCTAGTTTAAAACTATAACTTACTTTAATTTATAAGAAATTTGGAAAATGCCAATATGATAAAGCTAACGAAAAGATCAATTTTCGTTTTAATGATTTCTTGTTGTTTTGCTGCTCAGGCAAAAAATACAACTATCCGTGTGCTAGATCTTGATAACAAACCATTGCCAAATATTGTGGTGTTTCTTGAATCGGTTAATAAATCTAAAGTTATCCAAGAAGTTTTATCTGAACGCCCTATAGCGACTATGGATCAAGTAAATCGTCAATTTCTTCCCCATATATTAGTGGTAAATAAAGATACTAAAATTGATTTCCCCAATTCAGACATGATTAAACATCATGTTTATTCTTTTTCGTCTGCAAAAACGTTTGAAATTAAATTATATAGTGATAAACCTTCTGAACCTCAGTTGTTTGAACAAGTGGGAGAGGTTACTTTAGGCTGTAATATTCACGATTGGATGCTTGGTTACGTATATGTCGTAGATACTCCTTGGTTTGGAACAACTGATTTACAGGGCAATATTAATTTTGAAGTTCCTGAAGGTAAATATGCTCTCAAAAAATGGCATCCTTTATTTCAAGAATCTGATAAATCTCTTTCACAGGAAATAGACACCACAAAAAATAGTCGTTTCACTGTTCAGATTAAAACAGCTATGAAACCTCAATATTCAGCTTATGAAGAAGATGATGAATTAGATGACTATTAACTTTAAATCATTACAGAATCGTATTTTATTGCGATTTATTTTCTTATTGATGATTACTATCACGATTATTTTATTTGTTACTTTAGAGCAAACGTATCGTCATTCACAAAATCAGATAAACAAACAATTTACTATAGCGCAATTAGTTTTCTCCGATAAATTAAGTAATCATAGTCGAGCACTCTATAGAGGCATTTCCCCCATCAGTAAAGATTTTACCTTAAAACAATTGGTAAATGACGCGTCCAACGATCCTAGTTCTTTATTAAGTGCGTTAAACAATCAGCAACGCAGAATTAAAACTGACTTTTCAGCTGTATTATCGCCGGATGCAAAAGCCATCGTGAGTAATATTTCTGCTTCTTTCTCAATTTGGCCTATTGAAAAAATTAGTCAGCCAGGTATAAATGTGCTTGTTATCAATCATGTCCCATATCTGGTGAGGGCAGTTCCTATTCGTTTAATTGAGTCTTCTGCAAACATTAATTCATGGTTAGTTATGGGCATAAAAATTAAGAAAATGATTAACGTTGATTTAAAGAATATTCTAGGGTTTGATGTTACTTTAGTGATTAATAACACTGTGGAAGCTTCCACCCATTCTCTTCTAAACAATCAAAATAAAAAATTATCGTCTAACGCATTTATTCGACAACTTCCTAGCCTTAGCGTTGACAGAGATGATATGACTTTTGGTGGCGAATCTTTGGCCTTATATCAATTTGTCATTAATGATACTGATGATGAAAAGCTCAGTGCTATTTTTACGATCGACAAAGATCTCGCCTTTATCAATTTCACGAATCTAGCTTCTCAACTTATTATCGCGATTGGCGTGATCATCTTACTTACCGTTTTTTTGTCATTTAGATTCTCCATCTCTATTGCACGCCCTTTAAAGAACTTAGTGCGTATTGCTCATAAAATTCAATATGGAAATTACGCTGAAATAACCCATGATGCGCGTGTGTCAGAAGTGAATAAGCTGTCTTTTGCACTGTCGAATATGCAAAATGGTATTCAACAACGAGAGAAAGAAAATAATCAACTGGCTTTTTATAGCCCATTAACAGGACTTCCTAATCGCAATCATTTTACGCGTACTATGAATGAGCTTATTGAAGATGCTACACAGCAATTTGCTGTAATTTTAATGGACATTGATCGTTTTAAAGAAATTAACGATACATTAGGACATGAATATGGCGATCAGGTATTGCAAGCTATTGCGAAAAGGCTTGATGATAGTTTAGTTCATGGATCCTATGTAGCTTATTTAGCGGGTGATGAATTTGCGATGTTATTACCTTGTCAGGCTAAAGTTGATATTCAGTGTCTAGTTGAACCTGTGCTTAAAGTTTTCGAACCCTTTTTTGAAATCAATAACATACAGTTAGACGTATCAGCAAGTATGGGCATAGCAATGTATCCAGAACATTCGGTAAAAGCTGACGGCCTAATGCAATTTGCTGATATCGCGCTTTATGTCTGTAAAGACAACCATAATAGCTATGAGTTATATAATCCAAAATTTAATACTCATTCTCTATTACGCTTAAATTTGATGTCAGAATTACGTGGATCACTCGAAAATGGTGATTTACAATTGTATTATCAACCACAAATAGATATTGCGACCAATCAGGTTAAAAGTATTGAATGTCTAGTACGCTGGCATCATCCAGAACATGGTTTTATTTTTCCCGATGATTTCATTCCGTTGTCAGAACAAACAGGCAATATTCGCTACTTAACTAAATGGGCAATTGAAGAAGCGCTGAAACAACATAATCATTTAAAAGATAATGGTTTTCAGATTTATATGGCGGTTAATATTTCAGCCATTGATTTAACCGATGATAACTTCGTTGATTTTGTTGTAAATGCACTAAAAAAACACAATGTTGTAGCTAAAATGCTGATGTTAGAAGTGACCGAAAGCGCTATTATGTCGGATCCTAAAAAGGCAATTGCTATCCTAGCTAAGCTTAAAAGTATGGGCGTACAATTATCTATTGATGATTTTGGTACAGGCTACTCTTCTATGGAGCAACTTAAAATAACACCTGTGAATGAATTAAAAATTGATAAATCTTTTGTGCTTGAGCTTATCTCAAGCCATGAAGACGCTATTATTGTAAAATCAATCACAGATTTAGCACACAACTTAGGGTTAAGTGTAGTTGCAGAAGGGGTTGAGAATAAAGAAAGTCTTGATATGCTACGTGAAATAGGTGTTGAAACAGCGCAAGGCTATTATATAAGTAAAGCCATTCATAGTGACGAGTTTTTACCTTGGTTACTCAAATATAAGGGAAATAATGTTTAGGCAACACAATCGATGTATATTCGCGCTTCTATTCTTCTTGAGTATGTCACTTTCCGCGGCCAATATATCAGTGAAAGGATTGATAGAAGGTGGATACGTTAAAGCAGATTATGGCCAACCTTGGCTAAAGAGTTGGATGGATGAAGGTGTAGGTATATTACGCTTTAACGACAATGATACTTTCATGTTAACGCAAGGTGCCCTAGAAGTCAGTGGTGATTTAATTTCGAATGTCAGCTTAGATGTTGTAGGGAATTATAATCCAGACGGCGAAAAAAAATTCGGGTTAACTGAAGCATATTTAACCTACTCACCATTGAATAAAGGTTTAAAACATCAAGTAAAGTTTGGTATGTTTTATCCTCAAATGTCACTTGAAAATACTGCAACTGGATGGACAAGCCCTTACACCTATACTTTTTCAGCAATTAATTCGTGGATTGCAGAAGAACAAAGAACACTTGGTGCACAATGGTCAATCACGCGAAGCGGGAGAAAAAATAACAGTCCTCATAGTTTTACTGCACTAGCTTC
Organism: uncultured Colwellia sp.; assembly: GCA_913020705.1. Next base: position 8,720 of record CAJWBY010000134.1, on the reverse strand, counting down.
TGTATTTAAAGTTAATGATGGTTTAGGAACTCTACTCGTTTGGCGAGGCTGGGGTTTACACAATAGGCAAACGCTTGCTAATGAAAAAGTATTATTCGCTGATTATTTTTCTAAACAAGAAAACCCAATCAATACCCCTCATTATGTAGAACCTTTTATAGAAACAGATGGAAAATTTGGGTATTACGTTGGAGGACATTGGCGTTACCTAAAGCAAACTGACGTACGTGTTTATTATTACGATAACAGAGGAGACCCCTTAGCAATTGAAACGAATCGGCAATATGCATGGAAAACACGATATTATTCAGTTTCAATGCAGCATAGATTTACAAAAAACTTTAGGGTTTTGGCACAATATCTTGCGGGTGATACGGGTATGGGGACCATAGAAAAGGGGGTTTTTACCGATATTTCGTCATGGTATGTAATGTTCAATTATAAACTGGGTGCAAGTAAATTTTCATTGCGGCATGACCAGTTCTATGTAAAAGAAACAGATACTTACCTTCAAGATCCAAATGACAGTGATGGCACCAGTATCACGTTGGCATGGCGTTATGATATAGATAAAAATTGGAATGTAGGTGCTGAATATATTTCCACTACTTCTTATAACGAAAATAGAATTTTATGGGAAAATTGGACGGCTGAAAATAAGCAACAACAATATATGGCCATTGTTCAATATAAGTTTTAATGGCTTAAATTTTCCATAATTACCTTCTTAAATTGATGAACTTTTATAATTATATTTAGGATAAGAAAGTTTGAAGTTTTTAGCCTTAGTTGGATGATTTCAAACTAAGGCGTATCACCCACTAGAATTATCAATTCACGCTTTACAACTTTAATCATTTCTGCAAGGTTCACTTCATAACTAAACCCATGAGTAAATGGAAGTAAAAGCCTAATTAAGTGTTGTATTGTCACCTGTAATGTAACTTATATTTTAGTGTGATGAACGTAATTTACTTACATCTTTTAAATGCATATGATTAAGTATAGGAAAATAACAATAAACAATACTATTCATACAAAATGTATAAGGTACCTATTTCATGTCCTCGAAAAAACACCTCATCTCTGGCGTTGCTCTCAGTGTTTTATTAGCATTGCCTAGCGCTTTTGCTCAAGTAGATGTTACACCTAGCAAAAATAGCGCAAGTGAAAAAACCGTAAAAGAAACACCAGCTAAATGGTCAGTTAATGATCCACAAGGTAATTTTACCACTGCCAAAATTGACGTTCGTTCAGGTACTTGGATGAATGTTGATTTAAGCCCTGATGGTAAAACCATTGTTTTTGATCTATTGGGTGATATTTACACCATGCCATCTACTGGCGGTGAAGCTAAAGCATTGATGACAGATATTGCTTGGCAAATGCAGCCAAAATTTAGCCCTGACGGTAAGTATATTGCTTTTACTTCTGATGAAGATGGCGGTGACAATTTATGGGTAATGAAGACTGATGGCAGTGATGCAAAAGCAATAACCACTGAAACCTTTCGCCTATTGAATAGCCCAGCATGGTCACCAGATGGTAATTATATTGTAGGACGTAAGCATTTTACCGGTAGTCGGTCTTTAGGTGCGGGTGAAGTTTGGATGTATCATAAATCGGGTGGTAATGGCGTTATGCTAACCAAACGTCCTAATGAACAAAAAGATTTAGGTGAACCAGCATTCTCTCATGACGGCAAATATGTCTACTTTTCGCAAGATGCTACACCAGGTAAAAGTTTTCACTATTCTAAAGATTCTGAGAAAGGCATCTATAAAATTAAACGTCTTGAACTTGAGACCGGTGAAATTAAAGTTGTTGTATCAGGTAAGGGCGGTGCAATAAGACCGACACTTTCACCAGACGGCAAGTTTTTAGCATTTATTAGCCGAGATGATTTCCAATCTAACTTATATTTGTACAATCTTGAGAGTGGTGAGCATACTAAAGTTTATGATGGTTTAGACCGTGATATGCAAGAAACTTGGGCCATTCATGGCGTTTATCCTACGATGGCTTGGACACCTGACAGTGACGGTTTAGTTTTTTGGGCAGGAGGTAAAATTAACAAGTTATCACTTGAATCTAAAAAAGCGAAAGTTATTGATTTTCATGTAAAAACAGAAAAGAAAATTCAAACCGCTGTACGTTTCACCCAAGATTTAGATCAAAAAACGTTTAATACAAAAATGCTACGTGATGTAAAAGTATCACCGAATGGAAAAGTTGCTGTTTTTGAATCAATGGGACATATATACACCAAAAAATTACCTAACGGAAAACCAAAACGGTTAACTAAACAGAAAAGTGAATTCGAGCTAAACCCTAGTTTTTCACGTGACGGTAAAAAGATTGTTTATGTTACATGGGATGATAAAAAACTTGGTCAAGTTCGTGTTGTTTCTGTACGCAGTGGAAAAGGTAAGACCATAACTAGCGAGCAGGGTAAATATATTGAACCAAGTTTTTCTCCTGATGGAAAAACTGTCGTTTACCGTAAAGTTAGTGGTGGTTATATTACCGATCCTACGTGGGGTTTAAATACGGGTATTTATGCAGTATCAGCAAAAGGTGGTAACGCTAAATTGGTGACTGAAAGTGGTGTACAACCACACTTTGGTGCTCGTAATGATCGTATATATGTAACTCGTGGTGGTAAAACACCGCATATAGCGCGTGTTGATATAGATGGCCAGCATGATACTAAACTATATCAAGGAAAGTTTGCTTCTGAATACCGTGTATCACCAGATGGTAAATACCTTGCTTTTGCAGAACGTTTTAAAGTATTTGTTACGCCTTTTGTAGAGCGTGGTGATGTTATTGATATTGGGCCAAAAGCCAAAAATTTACCTGTAGAGCAGTTATCAGTTCGTGCAGGTGAAGGTGTTAATTGGAATAGTAAATCAAACGAAATTTATTGGAGCCTCGGTGCCGATTTATATCAAGCATCTGTTCAAGGTTTGTTTGATATTAAAGCTAACATTAGCGATGAAAAGTTAGATGATACAGCTGACAAAAAAGCAGTTAAACCTAAAGTTATTGATCTAAGCTATCAACAAAAAGTTGATATCCCATCAGGTCATGTCGCTTTTGTTGGCGGTAAGATTATCACGATGGAAGGTGATCAAGTCATTGAAAATGGTGTTGTACTGGTTGAAGGGAATAAAATCACAGCAGTAGGCACCAAAGGAAGTATTAAAATCCCACGGGATACAAAGGTTATTGATATTACGGGTAAAACCATAATGCCGGGGTTAATTGATGCGCATGCTCACGGATCGCAAGGTAGTAGTGAAATAATTCCTCAGCAGAATTGGAAAAACTATGCAGGATTAGCCTTAGGGGTAACAACAATCCATGATCCATCAAATGATACCACTGAATTTTTTGCAGCGAGTGAAATGCAAAAAGCCGGTAAAATAGTCGCCGCACGCTTATTCTCAACAGGTACTATTCTATATGGTGCGACAATCCCAGGATATACTTCACATGTTGATAATTTAGATGATGCCAAGTTTCATGTTGAACGATTAAAAGCGGCAGGAGCCTTTAGTGTTAAAAGCTATAACCAACCTCGTCGTAATCAGCGTCAACAGTTTATTCAAGCAGCACGTGAATTAGAAATGATGGTTGTACCAGAAGGTGGTTCATTATTGCAGCATAACTTAACAATGGTTGTTGATGGACATACTACACTTGAACATTCAATTTCTACCGCTAAAATTTATGATGATATAAAGCAATTGTGGTCACAATCTGATATGGCTTACACACCCACAATGGGTGTCGCGTATGGTGGTATTTCTGGTGAACACTATTGGTATGATACAACTAACGTATGGGAACACCCTCGTTTAAGTAAGTATGTGCCAAGTGAGTTCTTAGACCCGCGTTCTATGCGTCGTCCAAAAGCACCACTTCATCATTACAATCACTTCAATGTCGCTAAAGTAGCTAAAGAAATGCAAGACTTAGGTGTTGAAGTGAATTCTGGTGGTCATGGTCAACGTGAAGGTTTAGCAATGCATTGGGAAATGTGGATGATGGCGCAAGGTGGAATGACACCATTGCAAGCTATTCGTACTGCAACGATATCCCCTGCTAAAACACTTGGTTTAGATAAAGACATAGGTTCTTTAGTTGTTGGAAAACTTGCTGATATGATCGTTATTGATGGAGATGTCAGTAAAGATATTCGTTTAAGTGATAAAGTTACACATACTATGGTTAATGGCCGTTTGTATAATGCAGACACGATGAATGAAATAGGTAATTACGATAATACCCGTAAAAAATTCTATTTCGAAGACTAGTCATTTTTAATATTTAAAATTTAAAATTAGAACCAGCAAATTATATTTGCTGGTTTTTTGTTTAAATTCAGAAAACTTTGACAATAATTAATACAAGAGGATGAGATAAATTGATTCAATTTAGGCTAATTCAATTTTTCCAAGGTTAGACATCTGATATTATTGAGTTGTTTATTACGATAGTACTTTATAAAAATAGAATGTTTATTGGAAAAACTTCAGAAGGGACAATCATTTGTTTGAAATCAAATTAGACGACTTATTAGGTGAAGAAATAGTATTACTGCTTAAAGAACATCTTGACGATATGAGAGCAACATCGCCACCTGAAAGTATACATGCCCTCGACTTGGCTAAGTTAAAAGATCCATCCGTACAGTTTTGGACTATTTGGAAAGGAAAACTATTAGCAGGTTGTGGAGCTATTAAAAAGTTAGACGCATCTCACGGAGAGATTAAATCTATGAGAACCGCTAATAACTTTCAAAAACAGGGGATTGGCTCAATATTATTGATTCATATGCTCAACGAAGCTAATTCGATGGGATATAGAAAGTTAAGCCTAGAAACAGGCACTATGGATTATTTTAAACCAGCGCATAGTTTATATGCCAAGTATGGTTTTAAAGATTGTTCACCGTTTAGTGATTATTGTGACGATCCGTATAGCAAGTTCATGACTTTAGACTTATATAAGCAAAGTTGATATCTAATTCAATTGATATATCTATTAGAAAATTTATGAATAAAAAACCTGTTTGTAATATTTAACAAACAGGTTATTGATTGATTTTTTAAACGGATAGAAAGTTATTCTTCTGCTTCAATCTCATCAGGCGTTATGCTAGCTGCATGGTGACCTTTAGGTCCTGCATTTAGTTCGTAATCTACGTCCTGACCAGCTTTTAATGTGCGGTATCCTTCCATTTGGATTGTAGAATAATGTGCGAATATATCTTCACCACCATCCTCTGGACGAATAAAACCAAAACCTTTTGCATTGTTAAACCATTTCACTGTACCGTGAGCCATACTTCAACTTCCTTCTATATTCATCGGTAATTAGGTATGCTTGCCTAAGAGCATTAACATAAATATATTTATGATTAAAAAACAATCACTGACATAAACACTAGATAAATTATAAAAATAGTCAAGTTAATATTGAAAATAATTTGCAAATTTATATTTTTATTTTTTTGTAAATGTTAAAGCAAAATCACCAGGTACAGACTAATATAAAATTATGAGCAAGTGGAAAGAGTTATTAGATAATCAGGAAGTTCTCGAAGAAGAGTTTGTTGAGCAATTTGAAAAGCCCCCAATGTATAATGTCGTTTTGTTAAACGATGACTATACGCCGATGGATTTTGTAATTGATGTGTTATGTCGGTTTTTTAATATGGACTCAGATAAAGCAACAGACATTATGTTAGAGATCCATTATAAAGGTAAAGGCCTATGTGGTACTTATACTGCTGAAATAGCAGAAACAAAGGTTGAACAAGTCAATCAGTACGCCCTAGAAAATGAGCATCCATTGCAGTGTGCAATGGAGAAAGCGTGAATTCGCATGGTTTAAAGTGGAGTAGTCTATGCTGAACAAAGATTTAGAAATTTCGTTAAATATGGCTTTCCGTCAAGCCAAGGACTCTCGTCATGAATTTATGACGGTGGAGCATTTATTATTAGCCTTATTAGATAACCCTTCATCAATTGAAGCGCTCAAAGCTTGCGGCGCTGATATGGGTAAATTACGTAAAGAATTACTCGATTTTATAGCTGAAACAACGCCTGTTATCCCTGAAGGAGAAATAGAACGTGAAACTCAGCCAACATTAGGTTTTCAGCGTGTACTTCAACGAGCTGTATTCCATGTGCAGTCTTCTGGAAAAAGTGAAGTCACTGGTTCCAATGTACTTGTTGCTATATTTAGTGAACAAGAATCTCAAGCTGCTTATTTTTTAAAAAAATCAGATATTAGCCGTTTAGACATTGTTAATTTTATCTCTCATGGTATTTCTAAAATTGAGCATATTGATTCATCTCAAACCTCTGAGGATGTTCAAGTCTCCGAAGAAGAACCACGTACAATTGATAACTTTGCGACAAACCTTAATGAAGAAGCCAAAAAAGGCAATATAGATCCATTAATTGGACGTAACAGCGAACTAGAAAGAACGTTACAAGTTTTGAGTCGTCGTCGTAAAAATAACCCTTTATTTGTGGGAGAGGCTGGTGTTGGTAAAACCGCTATTGCTGAAGGTCTTGCAAATTTAGTTATATCTGATGATGTTCCTGAATTTTTAGCTGAAACCACCATCTATTCTCTTGATATGGGCGCATTATTAGCGGGTACTAAATATCGTGGAGATTTTGAAAAACGCTTTAAAGGCTTATTAAAAGAGTTAGAAGAAGATGGTAATGCCATATTATTCATTGACGAAATTCACACTATAATTGGTGCAGGTGCGGCATCTGGTGGCATGATGGATGCTTCTAATTTGATCAAACCATTACTTTCATCGGGTAAATTACGTTGTATGGGATCAACGACATATCAAGAATATCAAAGTGTCTTTGAAAAAGATCGCGCACTCGCACGTCGTTTCCAAAAAATTGATGTGGTTGAGCCTAGTGTTGATGACACAACTAAGATTCTGCAAGGGTTGAAAGAGAAGTACGAAACCCACCACGGTATTCGTTACACTAATAAAGCACTTCGTGCTGCAGCTCAGTTATCAGCTAAATATATCAATGAACGTTTTCTACCTGATAAAGCTATCGATGTTATTGATGAAGCAGGAGCAAAGCAACAATTAGTTGCTGCTTCAAAACGTAAGAAGGTTATTAATAATAGTGATATTGAATCCATTGTCGCAAAAATGGCAAGGATCCCTGAAAAGTCAGTTTCTTCAACTGAAAAAGACAGCTTAAAAACCCTAGATCGAAATTTGAAAATGGTCGTTTTTGGACAAGATCACGCAATCGATGAATTAACGTCGGTTATCCGGTTATCTCGAGCAGGTTTAGGTAACGAACAAAAACCTGTTGGCTCATTCTTATTTGCTGGCCCTACCGGTGTGGGTAAAACAGAAGTGACTCAGCAATTAGCTAAATCGCTAGGTGTTGAGCTACTACGCTACGATATGTCTGAGTATATGGAGAAACACGCCGTAAGTCGTCTAATAGGAGCTCCTCCTGGGTATGTAGGTTATGAACAAGGTGGCTTGTTAACCGATGCTGTTATTAAACATCCTCATTCTGTCGTATTACTCGATGAAATTGAGAAAGCTCATGAAGATGTTTACAACATTTTATTGCAGGTGATGGATCATGGAACATTAACCGATAATAACGGACGTAAAGCTGATTTTAGAAATATTATTTTAGTCTTAACTACAAATGCTGGTGCTCATGAAATAACGCGTCAGTCTATTGGCTTTAAGCAGCAAGATCAGACTATTGATGCTATGGGGGAAATTAACAAAACATTTTCACCAGAGTTTAGAAACCGCTTAGATAATATTGTTTGGTTCAATCATTTAGACGAAGTTGTTATTCAACAAGTTGTTGATAAGTTTATTGTTGAGCTACAGGCTTTACTTGATGAAAAAGGTGTTTCATTAGAACTCACTAAAGATGCTAGAAAGTGGTTGGCTGTCAAAGGTTATGATAAAACAATGGGGGCTCGTCCTATGTCACGATTAATTCAAGAGCACTTAAAGAAACCATTAGCGAATGAGCTGTTGTTTGGTGATTTAACCCACGGTGGCGTTGCAAAAGTTGGTGTTAAGAAGGATAAATTAGTTTTGAGCTATATTCAAAAGAAAGAATTGGTTGAACATTAATTTACAATGAAGACAACAAACGTTAAAACGTGTTTGTTGTCAGTCTTAGAAATTAATCAAAAACAATAAAAATATCAATAAAAAAAGCCATTTAGAATTATCTAAGTGGCTTTTATATTTCTGCATTTGTATATTAGATTTAATTAGGTTGAACGTTTAACCTGAACTGCAGCTGATAACTCATCTAATAAAGTTACACTGGTTTCTAAGTTTATACAGGCATCGGTAATACTTTGCCCATACGTTAACTTATTAACATCAACAACTTTTTGATTACCTTCTACGATGAAACTTTCGACCATAACCCCAAATACAGCGTTATCGCCTTCTTCCATTTGTTTTCTTAATGAACGAGCTACATCAATTTGCTTGTTGTGATCTTTATAACTATTGCCATGGCTACAATCGATCATAATACGATTTTTTAAACCAGCTTTAGCTAATGTTTCACCTGTAGCGTTAATATCTGCTTGATGATAATTTGGCTCTTTACCACCACGTAAAATAACATGTGCGTAAGGGTTACCATGTGTTTGATAGATACACA
>CAJWBY010000133.1 GCA_913020705.1 uncultured Colwellia sp. | reverse complement strand
ATATCACCATTTAATTCACATTATCGGTGAAGATCCTTCTGAGCAGAATCTTAATAAGTTAGCTAATGCTCAACAAGAACTTGACCAAGCGAATGCATGGCAAGATGAGCAACGTATAGATAAAGTGTTAACCACTTTAGCGTTAGATGCAGACAAAAAAATTAATAGCCTTTCAGGTGGTTGGTTACGCAAGCTTGCATTAGCGAAAGCATTGGTCTGTGAACCTGATGTATTATTACTTGATGAGCCAACCAACCATTTAGATATCAGTAGCGTATTGTGGTTAGAGCAATTCTTGAAAGACTTTAAAGGTACTATCATCTTTATAAGTCATGACAGGGCATTTATACGTGGTTTAGCTACACGGATTCTAGACTTAGATCGTGGTCAATTAGTCAGTTACCCGGGTAACTATGACCTTTATATTGAACAAAAAGCACATGACTTAGAAGTTGAGTCGACCCAAAATGCACTTTTTGATAAGCGCTTAGCCGAGGAAGAAGTCTGGATAAGACAAGGTATTAAAGCACGAAGAACGCGTAACGAAGGACGAGTTCGCTCGCTTGAAAAATTGCGAGTAGAACGCCAAAACAGAAGAGAAGTTAAGAAGCAAGGCGATATTAATATATCAACAGGTGATCGTTCTGGTAAGTTGGTTTTTGAATGTGAAAACCTACATATGGCCTTTGGCGATAAAACAATATTCAAAGGTTTAGATTTATTGATCACTCGTGGTGATCGCCTGGCACTTATTGGCGCTAATGGTACCGGTAAGTCGACATTAATCAAACTGATTATGGAACAGCAACAACCTACATCTGGGAAAATGCGTTCTGGTGTTAACTTAGATGTTGCTTATTTTGACCAACATCGCGATGCTTTAGATTTAAACTTGACTGTTCAAGATACCGTAGCAGAAGGTAAACAGGAAGTGACCGTTAATGGCGTAACTCGTCATGTACTTGGTTATTTGCAAGACTTTTTATTCAGCCCTAAACGAGCAAGAACACCTGTAAGAGCATTATCAGGTGGAGAAAAAAACCGTTTGTTGTTAGCTCGTTTGTTTTTAAGACCAAGTAACCTACTTATTCTCGATGAACCAACAAACGATTTGGATATCGAAACTTTAGAATTATTAGAAGAAGTCGTTGCAAATTACGCAGGAACGGTTATTTTAGTCAGCCATGATCGTGATTTTGTTAATAATTGTGTAAATACTTGCCTTTACTTTGATGGAAGTGGTCAAATAACAAATATTGTTGGTGGTTATGATGATGTTGATAGTTATTTAGCATATAAAGCCGAACAACGTAAACAAATAGCAGACGGTGTGAAAACAACAACTGTTTCGACAAACGTTGCAAGTACAGCTGCTCAAGTGACATCTAAGAAAAAATTGTCTTTTAAAGAAAGTCGTGAATTGGAAGCTTTACCAGATCAAGTTGATGAGCTTGAGTTATTAATCGGTTCACTTCAAGAACAAGTGAATGATGCTAAGTTTTTTAGCAAAGATAGTGACATTAAAAAAAATATATTGAACCAGCTTGCTGAAAGTGAGTCAAAACTGGAAATCGCTTTCGCAAGATGGCAAGAGCTAGATGAATTATAACAAGAAATGAGAGTTAAGTAGTTATATGAACAAATTTATAAAATCGGTATTAGCGTTAGGTATTAGTAGTGCTTTAAGTTTATCAATTGCACATGCTGCTAAATATGAAGTTATCGATAAAGGTGGCATAGATATAGTTAAGTTTAGCTATGCTCAACAAGAAAACAATCAAAGTCAAATGGCGGTTTCAGGTACAGATATTTATAATTTTCCCGTTCAGTTTCAATATTTGAGTGAAGATGATTTTGATAGTATCGTAAGCTTAGCAGAACTTACTCATGAAAGTATAATCTCACTAGAAGATATTGAAGACGAAAGTGCTTTGAGAGCTGGTAACCCAACTGCAAATGATTTAGCTTGGGTTGTTCGATTTTTGGAAGCTCGAATTAGTAGTACCTTTTATCAAAAAGTTGGTGCTGTTGTTGCTATGCGTAACTTAACGGGTAATGCTGGTGACACAGAAGATTTTGTTGTATTCGATCAAAACTTTCCTGACACATCTACGTTAACGCGTTCAACCGTTGATTATGTAAACGGTATTACAAATGATGGTTGGATTTATGGAAACGGTTCAGCACCTTATACCGCATTACCCTTCACTGACAGTGGTGGTGATGAAGTAGTTCACTGGGTACGTGACTTTACTACGCGTGCTTTTTTCTCTCCTGATTCAGGTGACACTATTATCGAGTTGATACCGCCAACTGAAGCTGATGATATTCCTGAAGCTTCACGCTATGGTGGTGAATCTGCAATTTTAGATATCAGTGATTCTAGGTTTGCTGTAGGTTACGCGAGTACGAGCATTAAGCAAAATTCAATCGATTATCTTACCAGTGATTCGGGCGGTTGTGCCGATCCGGATGTACTTGACGACGTACCTTTTGAGGTGTGTCTTCAAAGAATTGTTGGCAACATGTACACCACAGAAGCTATTAAATGGACTATAAATATAGATGGCACGACTACCGCAGAAACTTTAGGTAATTTAGTTACCCAACACGAAGATGATGAAAATGAATTAACTAACGTCGCACAAGCAATTAATAATAATGGTGTTGCAGTGGGCTATGCTACTGGGTGGTTTGATGAAAATGAAACTGAACCGAGTGCTAATGAACCTCGCAGCTCATATGCAGTTATATATAAAAATGGTGAAGTTAAAGACTTCACTGAAGACCACAGCGAGTTTTTTGATTCACGTGCATATGATATTAATAACGCCGGTATTGCTATTGGACATGTTAGAACCTATGTAAACGGTAGTTTACGTACTAAGTTTTATCATGTAGATACCAATGATTTTGACGGTACTATGCAAATGATAAGACCTGATGACTTTTTCAAAGGTTCTTCAAGCACTGCACGTGCGATTAATGAAAATGGTATTATTGTTGGTGAAGGTGAAGTAGAAACGCATAATGACAGCACTAGTGCACCTCGCCGTAAACATGCCTTTATGTATGACATTGCCAGTAAAACCTTTACAAATCTAAACGATTTTTTAGCTTGTGATTCAGAGTACACTATTATTGAAGCACGTGATATTAATGACAATAATGAAATATCAGCTTCAGCATTAGTAAAAGCTCCACGCCGTGATGCTAAAGGCGAGTTGATGTTTGATGCAGATACAGGAGCGCAACTCGTTGAAGATGTTGTTAGAGCTGTAACTTTGAAACCTATTACGGGTGAGATTGAAGACTGTTCAGATGTTGAAGAAAAAGTAGAAAGACAAGGGGCTGGTTTAGGGTTTGTTAGCTTTTTTGCACTATTGACATTCGGCTTTAGACGTAGGTTTTCTAATAAAAGCTAGTTGTTTATTTATATTTTTATTAGGTCTAGATTAATCATTAATCTAGACCTTTTTTATGCCACAATATAAATTGTTAATGAAACTAATTATAAATTTAAATGAAAATATCTGAAGTAGAAAGAAACGCAGTGTATAAAACTATCTTTTCGCGTCGTGATGTTCGAAGTGATTTTGTTGATATAGATATTCCAGAAGATGTTTTAATGCGAGTATTAACCGCAGCACACCATGCACCGAGTGTTGGCTTTATGCAACCTTGGGATTTTATAATTATAAATGACAAAGAAACAAAGGAAAAAATTAAGCATGGCTTTGACCAAGCTAACGCTGATTCCAAAGCCATGTTTAGTGATGATAAAAAAATGGAATACCAAAAATTTAAACTTGAAGGTATTTTAGAAGCACCTATTGGTATTTGTGTTACTTGCGACAGAGAGAGAAATGGTCCTGTGGTTTTGGGGAAAACAATCAAACCTGAGATGGACTTATACAGTGCGGTCTGTGCTGTTCAAAATTTATGGCTTGCAGCAAGGGCCGAAAATTTAGGCGTTGGCTGGGTCAGTATTATTGAAGATGACATTCTCAGAGATGCTTTAGACATACCTACAAAAATTGAGATCATTGCATATTTATGCATTGGGTATGTTACTCAATTTAAAGATAAGCCTGAGCTTGAAAGTGCAGGGTGGTTGCCAAGACGACCTTTAGAAAACGCGATACACTATAATAAGATGTCATTAGATAAAGACTAACAATAATTGGAGCACAACATGGCAGAAGAAACCATTTTTTCAAAAATCATCAGACAAGAAATTCCAACCCCTTTACTTTATCAAGATGAACTTGTTACAGCATTTAGAGATATTACCCCTCAAACAAATACACATGTGCTTATTATTCCTAACAAGTTAATACCAACAATTAATGATGTTACTGAAGATGATGAACTTACTTTAGGTCGAATGATAACGGTAGCAAAAAACATAGCTGTTCAAGAAGGTATCGCTGATGATGGCTACCGTCTAATTATTAATTGTAAAAATCATGGTGGACAAGAAGTTTATCATATTCATATGCATTTAGTTGGAGGGCAACCACTAGGTAAAATGTTATCGGTTTAAGCTTCACTTACATCATGTTAAATATAAATGAGATAAGTCGCTGAAATGCTACGGTCAACGGTAATGCGTGAATCGTCATCCTACTCCATAATTATATTAAGAACTTTTATCGGTTGTATTGTGTGAATTGGAAAGAATTATTAGAAAATAAAAACCGACTGTTTTGGTTAGTGCATAGTTGCAGTTGGTTTGGATTTGCTTTAGTGCATTACTTAGGGTCATTATTACATGATCCTCGTGATATTTTTGTAGTTATCATTTTCCTTAATGCTTATGCAGGTTGGCTGTTTACAGTACCTTTACGATACCTTTATCGGAGAGTTTGGAACTTTAGCCCTGCTAAAATAGCAGGTGTTGTAATTGTTGCCTCTTATTTAGTTGGTGTACTCTGGCAAGTTGTCAAAAATGTTAATCACTGGGAAATATACAAGCACGGTTATCGCCCTGATTTTTGGCTTTACTACACTTCAAATAGTGTTTATTCATTTTTTATTATTTTAAGCTGGAGTGGGTTGTACTTTGGAACAAAGTATTATCAAATGCTTCAGAAAGAAAAACAAAACGTACTTGAAGCAAACAGTGTAGCTCATCAAGCACAGTTAAAAATGCTACGGTATCAACTAAACCCACACTTTCTCTTTAATACTCTAAATGCAATTTCCACGCTTATTTTAGTAAAAGAAAATAAAATTGCCAATGGAATGGTGACCAAGTTAAGTGAATTTTTACGCTATTCTCTTGATAAAGATCCAATGAAAAAAGTGACTTTACATAGTGAACTTCATGCGCTTAAATTATATCTAGATATTGAAAAAGTTCGTTTTGAAGACCGATTACGTGTCGAATTTGTTGTTGCAGATGATTGTAAAAATGCACTAGTGCCTAGCATGATATTACAGCCTATTGCTGAGAACTCCATAAAGTATGCTATAGCATCACAAGAAAACGGCGGCACTATAAAAGTTACGGTTACACGTTTTGCCAATGACCTTTTATTAGAGCTTGCAGACAATGGACCAGGAGCTGAAATTAAGAAGGGTAATTTGTATCGCGAAAATGGTGTTGGGTTGGCAAATAGTAGAGAAAGACTAAATGCGTTGTACAAAAATAATTATTCGTTAGTTGTTGCCAACAACGAACCTAAAGGTGTTAAAGTAAGCATTCGAATGCCATATCAATTAGAGGAACATACATGACAATGCTTCTATCAACAATTATTGTTGATGATGAACCTTTAGCGAGAAAAGGTCTTGAAGTGAGATTAGCTGATCATGAAGATGTTGATATTATTGCACAATGTCATAATGGTCGGGAAGCACTTGAAGCGGTACGTGCCTATGAACCTGACTTGATGTTCCTTGATATTCAAATGCCAGGACTAAATGGATTTGATGTAGTACAAGCTATTATCGGGCAAGGTCTAAAGTTACCGATAATCATTTTTGTGACGGCATTTGATCAATACGCATTGCAAGCATTTGAAGTTCATGCTCAAGATTACCTATTAAAACCTGCGGACGAAAATCGTTTAGCTGAGTCTATGGACAAAGTTAGACAGAAGGTTATCAGTACAGAGAATGCTGCTCATAAATCAAAACTAATTCAACTAGTTAGTGATGTCACAGGTAATGACTGCGAAAAAATTCTAGAAGAATTAACTAATAATCAAAGTGTTAGCTTGTCGTCTTATTCCGATATTTTGGCAATTAAAGATGCAGGTGAAGTTAGCCGTGTTCCAGTCAAAAATATTTTATGGATCGACGCAGCCGGAGATTATATGTGTGTTCATACTCAAAATACCACGCATATTCTAAGAAAAACAATGAAACAGCTTGAAGAAGTGTTAGATCCCAAGCAATTTGTTCGAAGTCATCGTTCTACTATCGTTAATAAACATTATGTTGATAAATTTTGCAGTCAGCTAAATGGAGAATATTATTTAGTTATGAGTAATGGTAAAGAATTAAAGGTAAGCAGAAGTTATAAAGAAAAAGTTAAACAAGCTGTTGGTATATAAGTTTGCGGAATTGAATTACAGTCATTGACGTCATTTGATATTCATCGCATTTTTTAGTGAACTATTATTTTCTTTTAATACGAGCGGAGCATATTCGAAGGCATGCGTTTTAATGTGATCTTTGAGTATGATATTATTTAGCATTACTCTTTTAGCTTGTTCTTCTATATATAATCGTTATTTGTCAGATGCTGAAATAGAAAAATCAGTTCAAAGCTAGAATAATGTAATTTTCCAATTGTTACTTATACTGTTCCTTTCCCAGAAACAATTAAACAATCCACTTTACTTTTATCATCATTTATCAAGGGTGATAAAAATTTAGATGTATTAATGGATTTACTTACTATTATAGATTGGAATATTCCTAATGTGGAACCTCATGTTTTAGGTAATCATTTCTATAGTAAAATATTTTATAGCTGCACTGTTTTTAATAAATAGATTTTTTCACAACAAATATCTCAAATGCTTGTCTATCATTGACTCCCCATACAAGCTAATAAAAGATACTAATTTGTAAATAAATATCCTAGGAATATCCAACAATGAACTATATTTTTTCATAAAAAAAATGTACCCTATTAATAGCTTTAACGTTTATTTTTTACCCTTAATAAAAAAATCAGGTGTACCATTGGATTTGTTAAGTGTTTGATTGTAATAAAGGAATATATTTTTGAAAGACTTAAAAAACATTAAATCGGTGTTGTTTGTATGTATGGGCAATATTTGCCGTTCACCAAGTGCCGAAGCTGTATTTAGACACAAAATGAATGATAAGGGCATAGCCTTAACAATCGATTCTGCAGGTACCACTGGTTCACATGCGCGTGAAAAGCCAGATCATAGAGCACAAAAAATTGGTGTAGAACGTGGTTATTCGTTTGATAAGATCAAAGCTCGTAAAATTACGGTAGAAGATTTTGCTAAATTTGACTTAGTATTGGCGATGGACGAGCACAATATAAAAGAACTAAAAAAAGTAGCACCAAATGCTCAACATGAAAAAATTCAATTGTTTTTAGAGTATGCAGAAAATTTTGAAGAAGTCGAAGTACCGGATCCTTATTATGGTGGAGCACGTGGATTTAAGTTTGTATTAGATCTTGTGGAAGATGCCAGTGATGGATTATTAAAACGACTTGGCTAGCACTAGAAGTTATGCTGCATCCATCATTATGAAATATTTTTCGTTGAAATATTAAATAATAAAAAAGCCCTGTGAATGAAAATTCACAGGGCTTTTGATTTTATAGGGTCTTAATTATCTAGCACGGAAAATAATACGGCCTTTAGATAAATCATACGGAGTCAATTCAACCGTTACTTTATCGCCCGTTAATATGCGAATGTAGTTCTTACGCATTTTTCCTGAAATATGTGCCGTAACAACATGACCATTTTCTAGTTCAACGCGGAACATAGTATTTGGTAGGGTATCTAGAACCGTACCTTGCATTTCAATATTTTCTTCTTTCGCCATTGGGCGCTAAACCTCTAAAGTTGTGCATAAATAAAAATCTGCGCAGATAATGCCGAATACAGGGTGAAATGTAAAGCTATAGTGCTATTTATTTACGGTTTGCCAAGAGTTATTAATTAATACTTGATGAGGGAAATACCGATTTTTATAATTCATCTTTTTACAGTCGTCTATTTGGTACCCTAAATAGAGGAATTCTTTGCCCATATTTTTGGTTAACGAGAGTTGGCTAAGGATT
The DNA here is from genome assembly GCA_913020705.1 of uncultured Colwellia sp. Next base: position 5,042 of record CAJWBY010000133.1, on the reverse strand, counting down.
GAAAATACACCTAATCCATATCGATTATAATCTGGATGATAAAACGTATATACGGCTGATAGAGCGTCTTTTAGGATATCAGTAACTGCTACGCTAATAAGTTCATTATCATGCCAAATTTCAAGGTATAGCTGCTCTGTTATGTTACAACTGATAAAACTCTTATATTGATCAGCAGTTGCAGGGAACATAGTGCCGTCTTTATGGAGTGTATTTATATATTGTTCGTATAAAGCGTAATAAGTTTCTTTTTTTTCATTTGAAATTTTAATAATAAATTGACTATTCTTCTTTAAATTACGTTTTTGGCTTTTTGATAATAAAAATTCTTTTACCAAGACACGTAACGACTTACACGCAGAACATAACTCGCAATGCGGTCGATATATCTGATCACCACTGCGCCTAAACCCTTGTGCCATTAACCACCCATAATGTTCTCCGTTTTGTAACCGCTCATCGGTGGCGATCAATAAACGTTCATCTTTTTTCGGTAAGTAGCTGCAAGGGAATGACTGGGTAATGCCTAGCTGAAAGTCTGTACTCATAATAATATTATAGTGTGAGTTGGCGAGGTAACCAAAAATCTGAGGGTAATATAATAGATAATGCTTTTTCCTGTATCGCTATAAACTGTGACCGTGGAACTTCTAAGCAGCCCATGTTTTCTAAAAATGGGTTGAGCATTTGGCAGTCAATTAAAGGTATGTTTTGGCTTTTAAGTAACTCACTTAAATAAACCAAGGCTATTTTAGAACCGTTACTTTTATTATAAAACATTGATTCACCGGAAAAATAACCATTTATCGCTACACCATACAATCCGCCAGATAATTCACCGTCCATCCAAACTTCAATAGAATGTGCAATGCCATTTTTATGTAGGTTTTGATATGCGTAAAGCATTTCATCAACAATCCAGGTTTCTTCTTTACGAAACGGAGCATCAGCACAATAGTTGATAACGCGATCAAAGGCTTGGTTTAATGTTACAGTGAACTTTTTTTGTGTTAATACTTTTCGAAGGGTTTTATTAATGCGTAATTTTTCAATTAAAATAATGCCTCGCGGGTCAGGGCTCCACCACATTATAGGGTCGCCATCACTATACCAAGGGAAAATACCCGCTTGATAAGCAGCCTTAAGACGTTTTACCGATAAATCACCGCCAACAGCTAATAAACCATTAGGGTCTGCTAGTGCATTTTTTAGAGGAGGGAAGTCCAGATTATCATCATTGAGCAATTCGATAATCTGGTTTTTCAATGCCTATTAACCTTTAGCGTCTAAGTAACGTTCAGCATCAAGTGCGGCCATACAACCAGCACCTGCAGATGTTATTGCTTGACGATAAATGTGGTCAGCAACATCACCTGCAGCAAAAACACCTTCAACACTGGTTTGTGTTGCATTGCCTTGTGTGCCGCTTTGTATCGTTAAGTAACCGTCTTTCATGTCTAATTGGTCTTTAAAGATATCGGTATTTGGTTTGTGACCAATAGCGATGAAACAACCCATTACGTCGAGATCTTTAGTTGTGTCAGATTGAGTTTCTTTCAAACGAACACCAGTAACACCCATATTGTCACCTAAAACTTCATCTAAAGTTTGGTTTAAATGAAGAGTGATATTTCCGTTTTTAACTTTTTCATATAAACGATCAGTTAAAATCTTTTCAGAGCGAAAAGTTTCACGGCGATGCACTAAATGTACTTCTGAAGCAATGTTTGATAAATACAACGCTTCTTCAACAGCAGTATTACCACCACCAACAACAGCAACCTTTTGGTTACGATAAAAGAAACCATCACAAGTAGCACAAGCGGAAACACCTTTGCCCATAAATGCTTCTTCTGAAGGAAGACCTAAGTATTGAGCTGATGCACCTGTACAAATAATTAACGCGTCACAGGTATAACTTCCGCTATCACCTTTTAAGGTGAAAGGTCGACTAGAGAAGTCAACTTCGTTGATATGATCAAATATAATTTCAGTATCGAACTTCTCAGCATGCTTTTGCATGCGATCCATCAATGCTGGACCTGTTAGGTCATCGGCATCTCCAGGCCAGTTTTCTACTTCAGTAGTCGTCGTTAATTGACCACCTTGTTGCATGCCAGTGATCATCACTGGTTTTAGATTTGCGCGTGCTGCATAAACAGCGGCGGTGTAACCAGCTGGACCTGATCCTAAAATGAGTAACGGGCAATGTCTTGCTTCGCTCATGTATGACTCCAAAAAATTGATAAAGGTAAATATAAGATATTAATTGGGAGTTTAAGCAAAGATCACAAGAGGGTAAATTACTTTTTTGATAAATAATTTTTATAAGTGCAATGTAAAATGTACAGTGAAGGCATATAACTGCTTATATGCCTTCAAATATGGCTACTTTACACCGAGTTCTTTTAATCTTTCTAAAAGGTAACTTTCTGACGTATGACGTTCAGATAAGACAACTTCACCCCTTGGGTGTAAAAATAATGGTAATGATATTCTTGATTTTTTACTGGCTTCTCCTGATGGATTAATTACACGATGGCTAGTAGAAGGGAAATATCCACCTGAAGCCTCTTGCAACATGTCACCAATATTTATAATTAAACTGCCAAAATCAGAAGGTACATCTACCCATGAACCGTCTTGCTGTTGCACTTGAAGTCCAGGTTCATTAGCAGCAGGTAATATGGTTAATAAATTAATATCTTCATGTGCAGCAGCTCTCACTGCTCCTGGTTCTTCATCGCCATTAAGGGGAGGGTAATGCAATATACGTAATAATGTATTCGGCGTATCTTTAATCATATTTGAAAGTTTTTCAGAATATTTTGAAGATACATTCTCTGGACTGTATTTTTCAACCCAATCTAGTAATTCAGCGGCTAAATCTGAAGCATTCTTATAATAAGTGAGTATTTCATCTTTTAGTTGTACAGGAATTCTTCCCCAAGGATAAACATGAAAATACTCTTTTATATCTTTTTTAGTTTGACCTTTAGCGGTTTCAGATATCTCAGGCGAGAAGTAGCCGTCTTGTTTCTTTGGATCAAAACTTAATTCACGCTTTTCTTCAGTGCTAAAAAACTCAAACCAATTTTTGTAAATTGATTCAACAAGCTCTTGTTGAATAGGGTGATTTATTAAGACACCGAAACCGGTTTCTCTCAAACTTTGAACAAATAATTTTCCAGCATTTTTGTCTTGATAATCGACAATCTGAATTTGCATGATTAATTTCCTCTATATTATTTTGGTCATGATTAGATGAATATATCATAACCTAACCAAATGGTCAGCTTTTAGATTGAAGTAAAAAAAACCTCTGTTAAAAATATAACAGAGGTTTTTTAAAATATATTAATTAATGCGATATAATATTTTATTCAATGATTATAAAGTCGCTATAGCTTGTTCTGGGGATACGTATTCGTAACCTAAAACATCAGCTACTGGTTTGTAAGTGATTTTGCCACCTAAAACATTTAAACCATTCATTAAATGCGCGTCATCAAGCATTGCTTGTTTTGCACCTTTATTCGCAAGTTTTACTGCAAATGGCATTGTTGCGTTTGTTAAAGCCATAGTTGAAGTACGAGCAACGCCACCAGGCATGTTAGCTACACAGTAATGAACAACGTCGTCTACAACGTAAGTTGGATCTTGATGAGTTGTTGCTTTTGACGTTTCAAAACAACCGCCTTGATCAATAGCAACATCAACGACAACAGCACCTTTTTTCATCATTTTTATATGTGCTTTTGATACTAATTTAGGTGCAGCTGCACCTGGGATTAATACTGCGCCAATAACGAGATCAGCTTCAACAATAAGTTGGTCCATAGCATCAGCAGTTGAGTAAACTGTTTTTAAACGACCATCAAATTCTGTATCTAATTGACGTAATCGCGGTAATGAACGATCCAATATTGTAACATCAGCTCCCATTCCTACTGCCATACGTGCCGCTTGAGTTCCAACAACACCGCCGCCAATAATTAATACTTTAGCTGGAGCAACACCTGGAACACCACCTAATAAAGCACCTAAACCGCCCTGAGCTTTTTCAAGTGCATGCGCACCAGCTTGAATAGACATACGGCCAGCTACTTCAGACATTGGCGCTAATAATGGTAAACCACCTTCAGTAGCCGTTACCGTTTCGTATGCAATACACGTAGCGCCAGATGCAACTAATAATTCAGTTTGCTTAGGATCTGGTGCTAAGTGCAGATAAGTGAAAAGAATTTGACCAGGACGAAGCATTAAACACTCAGCAGTTTGAGGCTCTTTTACTTTAATAATCATATCAGCGGTTGCGAATATTTCAGCTGCAGTATCAATTATTTTTGCACCAGCAGCGATATATTGAGCATTTTCAAAACCAATAGACGCGCCGCCGTTATTTTCAACAATGACTTCATGGCCATTAACTGTTAATTCATTTACGCCTGCAGGCGTTAAACCAATACGGTACTCGTGGTTTTTAATTTCTTTAGGAACACCAATAATCATAACTTTCTCACTTGTTGTATAGTTTTTATAATATTTGCGGCTATTATAGTGAGTTATTCTCGAATTAACCTGTCGTATTATTGGTTTTGTCGATATATAATCCTGTATAATTGAAATTATTTAGTTGTTTATAAAATGACAAGTCTTCAGAACAAAACGATAGATAGAATCGATCGTAATATTTTAGTTGAACTGCAAAAAAATGCTCGTTTATCTAATGTAGAGTTATCTAAAAGAGTAGGTTTAAGCCCAACACCTTGTTTAGAAAGAGTTAAACGATTAGAAAAAGAAAATTACATAAAAGGCTATCAAGCTATACTAAATCCTGAAAAACTTGAAGCAGCTTTATTGGTTTTGGTTGAAATAACACTTACAAAGACTAGCCCTGATGTTTTTGATGATTTCTCTAGTGCCGTTCATGAACTGGATGTTATTCAAGAGTGTCATTTAGTTTCAGGTGATTTTGATTTCTTACTTAAAACAAGAGTTGCTGACATGGCTGCTTATAGAGAATTACTCGGAGATACTTT
>CAJWBY010000132.1 GCA_913020705.1 uncultured Colwellia sp. | reverse complement strand
TCTTCATCATGAGTGTCATGTCCGTCAAAGTTTGTAGAGAGATGTTTTTAATTGAGGCGATGATACATAAAAACAAAACTTAATGCAAACGATTATCATTAAGTCTTTTATTTGTATTTGATGCGAATCAAATTATCTTATAAAAATGAGCCAAAAATATATATCAAAAGACGTAGTTACTTATTGCGTTACAAAAAAAGACAATATCTCCTTTGATTCTTTATCCTCATCCTGAAAATAATACTCTCCTTTATAACCAATAAAAGCTAAATATAAAATTAACGATGATGCGGACAATGATACTTTTTCACTACGATAAAGTAATATTTCTGCAGGTATGTCAGCTGATTTACCAACAACCCTAGGGTGAAGTATATAACTAATATTTTCGTTTTTATTACCTTCTTTATTGATACGTTTTGATTCTTCAAAAGAAGCGATATGAATAATATTATCTACTGTTACAGGAGTTATTTGAGAGTAGTGATGAAAGGCTTTATCATCCAATTGTACTTTACTAACACTTGAAGGTTGACTGACTAATTCCGGGAAAAAATAATAAGCCTTACATTGCCGAGATATTTCAGCATTATTAGATTCATGAAAAAATTGCCATCCAATGAGAGAGAAAACGGACTTAACAATTCTTTTACTGGTTTTTCGAACAACACTCTTCTCCCAATATAACTCTTGAGATATGCCATAACTTGAAAGTCCATCATCAAGTATATTGATGTTTTTAATAACTAATTGATTGATAATGAAGGTCGACCAATAGTTATGTTTATTTCCTAGAAAAACATTAAGCTTTTTATTTTTCAGACTAAATAGCTTTCGAATCGGGTATAACTGATTATTCGTAAATGTTGTTTCATTGCTGAAAGCAAAGAGTTTTCCATTAAAATGCTTTTCTAAAAATTTAATAGAAACAGCTTCATTATATAAACAAATATTGCAGCTAGCACTTTGCAAGCTAAGTGCTTGTAGTGCATGCAAGTTTGAATGACAAATAAAAATATTGGTTTCAGAGGGTAATAAGCTATTGCGCTCAACCTCTTTGATGACATCTTCAGGACTAAGCATTATCCGTTATGCCAAAATTTGTGCGAACATACTAGAAATCTCTGTTTTAGCTTTATCGGCGTAGGCTTTTACTAATTGACGTTCATTTTCTGTCATTTCAAAACTCATCACAAAGTCTTTTGTCAACATATTAGGTGTAACTAAGAAACGGTTAATGTCTAATCCTATATCTGTGAGTGTGCCTGAAACCTTATGACTATTTGACTCAATAGCTAAAAAATTTGTTCCTTGATTCATGCAGATTGTCATGGCATGAAAACGCCCACAGATAACAATTTTTGCTTGTGCGATAAAATCAGCATATTCAGGGTGAGTAAATTGTGTTTGCCAATTAATTTGCTCTGTGGTGGATACTCGAGAAGTGACACTTGATATTATTTTTTTAGCCATCTGCGCTGGTGTATTATTCTTCATTATATTGAGTAAACGTGTCGACACTGTAATATTTTCCACGGCTGCTTTATTTTCATTGAAAATAGAAGAAAAGATAACGTTGTCATCAGGTGAAAACTTTTCTTCTAAGGCAGTAGTGACATGACTTTTTACGCTACATGTGATTAAAATATTTTCAGCATTTAAATTTTCATGAATATCAGGGATAACAGAAAAAGTGAGATCTGGCACAATTTCGCTATCAATACCTAAGCCTGTAAGTTCTGCTTTTGAGTAACTCTCTCGAACAAAGATACGTTCAAAGTCTGCCAAGTACTTTTTATACAATGAGTCATTAGCTTGATAAGTCATATTGATTAAGTAACTTTTTACGCCATACTTTTTAGCAAACTGAGCGACTTTAACTAATGCTAATCCTGAAGATGAATTATGATGAATGGTGCCTTCCCCATTAACAATAACAAGATCCGCTGCAACGATTTCACCTTTAAGTTTCTCGCTTTGCTGCCAATTATCGCCAACTGCTGAATAGACAACAGTTGAACTACAATCCTTTAGATAATGGTCAATACAATTCATAACTCTTGAGCAACCGTGATGATGTTCACTGCGAGTATCATTTAATACTACAACTTTTAATAACTTACTCATGTATTACCTTTTAATAATTTCAATATTATTGTAAACGTTTAATTTCTTGTAATAGTATTTTAGGTTTCATTATTTTCAAAATACCACGACATTTAATTTTAAAAAAACTTGCAGAATCTTTATGAATTAAATCAATAAAGAAGCCACTGACAAGCATAGTGATCAAATTTGCGAGTGCTGCCCCGTATAATCCAAACCAATCGATGAAAAAGAAACAGAAGAAAGTATTGATACATAACAAGGCTGTTGCTCGGGCTAAAAACGGCTGATTAAGTCCGTCAATAATCAGAAACTTTCCTGTTAATGCTCGTAATAATGCACAAGGTAAACCTAAAGAAAGTATACCAATGATGATTAACGAAGCTTGATATTTAGGCAAGAACACTGAAGCAACAATAAAGCTTGCTGCATTGATCAAAATAACAAGTGCAAGGGCTGTAATAACAATGGTAGAAAATAATGTTTCACGTTTTTCTTTGTCAAGTACATACAGGTATCCCATTAACGATGAGATAATTAAGCTTGGCAATAATAAACCATAATCAACAATACGTGTTGCATAGGTATAAATACCAACATCAATGTCCGACAGATAAAACTTTACAAAAAATTGATCTACTTTTGTATATAAAATAGAGATTGATGCTGAGAACCAAATGTATAAAAAATCACGATATTTTAACCCCTTAAGCACTGAGAACATGGTTTCTTGTGATGTTCCTGGTTTTGCAACAGAAAGTGAAATTATAAAGAGAAGCGCGGATTGGATTAATATTTCCAATGCAAAAATTTGGCAAAAAACAACTAAATCTTGATGGGTTAAACAAGCCCAAATTTTTAGGGCTGATGCGATAAACAATACTACCGAATTCACTTTTAAAATAAGTTTTCCCAAAGCCATTGACTCAAGAAATTGTAAACTCAAAGATAATGAACTAAGTATCAGCCCAATAAAAAAATAGATATTTTGGTCAAATAACCAAAAATATCCTGAAACAGCGAATAGAATAGAAAAACAGAGTTTTATCGCCAATAAAGCTTGAAATGCCTTAACACTGTTAACTTGATCAATGAATATTTTTGTCGCATTTTCGGTTAGACCAAAACTTGAAAAAACGGATAACATCGCAAATGCAGTCAATAAGAAGTTATACTGCCCCATTTCTTCTATAGATAACGTATTACTTATCAGTATAAAAATAGCAAAGTTAATGACTATACGCAGAACTTTTTCTGTCGCATTATACATAGAGCTTGAAAGGAAGCGTTTAGCGGCGCTCATGAAAAAATTCTCTTTTCATAAACTTACTGAGCAACCTGTCTATTATTTTTGATACGTTTTTTATAAAAAGTTTTTAACTTAAATACTCTTGTATACCCAAGACATAAATCTAAAGAGAGTAATGAGATACTTCTAATTTTCTTCCTGATAGGCGCCTTACAAAACATGAGTTCCCATAAAATTTTGGTGTTACTAAAGTGACGCCCTAACAGTGAATTTATCGATGACTTTTTTAGTAGCAAAGGAGTTTCATCAATTTTTAAATACGCCTCCCATAGCTTTTGTTGTTCGGCAATAAAAACACTTGTTTCAACTAGGGGAGCACTATTCTTTCGGGTCATAAATAATTGCTTAGCAATATGCTCGCTAAATAACTGAGTTGATAACGTTAATGAGGTAACATTACTTACACTACCTGCATGCATTCGGTAACTGTATAGTGGTTCCTCTACGTTACCTAAAGTAAATTTTATAGATGCACGATAAACCCAATCATAATCTTCAGCACCCATACGATCAAAAGCCAAATCATATAAACCAATTTCTTGATAAACTGCTTTCGTACATAAAATAGAGGAGCCACAAAATGGCATTAATTCGTTGGATAAGTAATTAACATCGACATGCTCGGGATAAAAGCTCCTTCCTATAATATTACCTTGTTCACTTATATAATGGACATTACTACCAACAAGATCTAGGTCATTTTTTTTAAGTGCTGATAAGAGTATAGAGAGGCGATTTTCGCTAGCAAGATCATCCGCATCTTGGAAAGTAATATATTCACCATCAGCCATTTCAGCTAATGCATTACAAGTGAGTAAATAACCTTTGTTTTTTGCGTTATGGGAAATTTTTATACGGTCGTCATTAAAGCTATTAAGCACATCTACAGTGTTGTCCGTTGAACAATCATCACAAATTAATAGCTCAAAGTTTTGATATGACTGAGCCAGAATAGCCTTTATGCTAAATTCAACATATAGTGCAGCATTATATACTGGCATTAAAATACTAATTTTTTCCATCATTCTTACCCTAACATCAGCTTTATCATAGAAATAGCAACGACACTGTATCGCTTATCCTTGCAAAATGAAACTTAGCCGTTGAAGCAAAAAGTATTAATTATATTTTGCAATGATTTGAGGTCACTGTATTATAAAGTGACTGTAATAAATATGGCGCTTCATAATGCCCCTTCTTCTTTCATTAAGATAATATGTTACCTTATTTTGTTGCCAACCTATTATCAATTAGTGTTTTGTATACAGGCTATCGATTTCAATTTAACAGAGTTGCACTAACTGCTGTATTCATTTTAGCTGCTTTACCTCTACTCTTTATAAGTGCCTTCAAAGCATCGACAGTTGGAACTGATACCGTTAGTTATATCTATTTTTTTAACAAACTAAGTAGTTTCAACGAGATGCTTGTTTTTAGTGAGAAGCAAGGCGAAATAGGATTTTGGTTTTTAAATTTTCTAGGGCATTCATTTACTAATAACCATTTTATTATCTTTTTATTCAGCTCACTAATCGTTACTACTTGTTATTTATATAGTATTAAAACTTTCAACTTAAAAACTTTATCATTGTTTACACTGTTATTTATTGGCCCATATTACTTTCAATTAAATGGCACCAGGCAAGCCATTGCAATCGCTATTTTCTCGGTTTCTGTTATTTTCATAATAAAAAAACAACCTCTACGTTATATCACATCTATACTTATTGGTTTTTTATTCCATAAATCCATAATAATATGTCTACCTTTGTACTTTGTTTTTAAAGGGGAAATTAGACCCAGAAAAATTGCCATCATAATATTCAGTTTTCTCATTGTTATTATTTTCTTTCAGAGTTTTATAAATTTTGCTTCGAGTGTTGATGACAGATACTCATCTTATGGTGATCAACAAGACAGTCATGGAGGTCTTATTGTCTCTACATTTAATATTTCGCTTTTCTGTTGGTTCTTTCTCTGTAGAGTCGTCAATATTAAAGTTCTCGGTAACCGTACGTTTGATATTTTGCTATCTTTGTATTTCCTTGGCACCTTAGTTAGCCTTTTATCAATAATATTAAAAATTGATCCTTCTGGCTTCCTGAGAATGAGTGTATATTTCATTCAAATGAATATGTTTCTTTTACCGATGACCATATTAAGTTTTCGAGATGATAGCACTCGGTATATTATAATTTTTCTCACGGTTATCTTAATGACATTTTATTTCTATTTAACGACAAAAACGTTTAGTCACTTAACACCTTATAAGTTCAATCCAATAGTAGAAATACATAATGAAAGTTAGCATAGGCATTCCCTTTTTTAATCCAGGTGATTATTTTAAAGCAAGTATTGAATCTGTACTTAACCAAACATATACGAATTTTGAGTTAATATTACTTGATGATGGTTCAACAGATAACTCTTTAAATGTTGCTCATTCATTTAAAGATAGCAGGATAAAAGTGATCAGTGATGGCGAGAACAAAGGGCTCCCCTATAGATTAAATCAGTTGATTGATGTTTCGCAAGGCGAATACATGGCCCGTATGGATGCAGATGACCTTATTAGTTCAACAAGAATAGCCAAACAAGTACACTACTTGGATTCACAACGTAAGATAGACTTAGTGACAACTGGATTATGCTCAATAACCAACGCTAACGTTGTCATAGGGTATAGAAACCCACGTAAGGAAAGTGCTGACAACATCTCCCTTGAAGATACTATTTTTGGCAAAGCTGATATTGCTCATGCGACTATTATGGCTAGAAATTCATGGTATCAGCGTAATAGATACAATGAAGAAGCAAAGTTAATGGAGGACTATCAACTTTGGATAGACGCTGCTTTGAAAAACGATTTAAATGTTGGTTATATATCAGCTCCACTTTATTTTTATCGTGAGGAGAGTAGTGTTTCTTCAAAAAAAGCGATCATTGCTTATAAAAACCAATTTTCAATTGTTTCATCACAATACTTTCGTTATCTCTCTTTATTTAAAAAAATAAAATTTAGTTTGTTGTGTTTCATCAAGATTGGTATCGTTTTTAGCTTGAACATATTTAAAAATTCCAACAGACTCTTAGCTTTAAGAAATAAAAACACTAGCCAAGATCAATCGGAAATAATTGAGCTTCAACACGAGTTAGATCAATTAAGGCAAAATAATGAGTAAAATGGTCTTTGTTACCGCTGTTCCAGAAACAATAAGTGCTTTTTTACTTATTTATATTAATTCACTCGCTGAAAAGCACGATGTTCACGTTGCTACCTCACTGCCAAACGGTGAAACTGTGAGAGGCTTGTCACTTGCGGTAACAGTTCATAATATCAATATTGCTCGTAATCCTGATGTATTCTCTGACGCAAAATCATTGTGGAAATTATTTTTGTTCTTCAAAAACGAAAAATTTGATGTTGTACATTCATTTACACCCAAAGCAGGGTTACTCACGCAAATAGGTTCTTTCTTAGCTCGCTCTCCGATTAGATTTCACACTTTTACAGGGCAAGTTTGGGCGACAAAAACAGGCGTTGCGAGAACGCTACTAAAACAATTAGATAAAGTCACTGCAACATTAGCAACATTTTGTTTAGTTGACAGTGTTTCACAACAAATTTTTTTGATTAAAGAAAATATCGTTACCCCTGTTAACTCGCGCGTACTTGCAAATGGTTCTATTTCAGGCATAAATATAAAGAAGTTTTCTTTTGATCAAGAAACAAGACAGAGACTCAGAGATGAGCATAAGGTCAATGAAGATGAATTTATCTTTCTTTACGTTGGGCGCTTAAAGAAAGAAAAAGGTATTCCAGAGTTAATTAATGGATTTACAGCAATAAATACAGAAAAGTGTATAAAGCTATTTATTATCGGTTCAGATGAAGAAAACTTAGCACACCTTTTCGAAAACCATAGCAACATTGAATACATAGGCTTTAAAACAAATATAAGTGAGTACTACTCTTTTGCAGATACTTTATGTTTACCGAGTCACCGAGAAGGATTTGGTAATGTAATTATAGAAGCAGCCGCTTGTAATTTGCCCGCTATAGCATCAAACATTTATGGTTTATGTGATGCGGTAGAAGACGGTTATTCAGGATTATTACATGAAGTAAAAAATGAAAATTCGATTACGTCATCAATGGAAAAAATGGTAAATAACGAAATAGATCTAAATAAAATGCGTAAAGATACTCGTATGCGAGTAGAAGAAATTTTTGATGAGAAACATCTGCTAAAAGAATTTTTAGCATTTTATGATAAATTCATAAAACCTGTTGAAGTAGGAGTAAAATAAATGATTAAACGACTTTTCGATATTGTCTTTTCAGGTTTAGCGTTAATAGCACTTTCATTTGTAATATTGTTCCTATACCTAATCATTTTTAAAAAACTTGGCTCTCCCGTACTTTTTCGCCAAAAGCGCCCCGGATTGCACAATAATATTTTTGAAATGGTTAAGTTTCGTTCTATGTTAGATACAACCGACAAAAACGGTAACATCCTGCCCGATGATAAACGTTTAACCCCATTTGGTGAAAAATTACGCTCGACAAGCCTTGATGAACTTCCCGGGCTGTGGAATGTTTTTAAAGGTGATATGAGCCTTGTAGGGCCTCGCCCATTATTAGTAGAATATTTACCTCTTTATTCTGATGAGCAAGCAAGACGTCATGACATAAAGCCAGGTATAACAGGCTGGGCTCAAATTAATGGTCGTAATGCAATTAGCTGGCAGCAAAAGTTTGAATTTGATATTTGGTATGTAGACAACCAATCTTTTTGGTTAGACATAAAAATCATTTTACTCACAGTGAAAAAAGTTTTTGCGCGTAGTGACATTAACGCAACAGGTGAAGTTACCATGACAAAATTTACCGGAGATAACTCATGAAAAAATTGATTATTATTGGTGCTGGTGGACATGGACGTGTTGTTGCTGACTGTGCTCAACAGCAAGGAAAATATAGCAAAATCGTTTTTTTAGATGACTGTTTTTTTGAACGGAAAGAAAATAGTGAATGGTCGGTTATTGGTGCAGTGAAAGATTTTCCACAATTTATTGATGACGCAGATTTTGTTGTTGCATTTGGCAATAACCGTTTACGAAAAGATATACTTTCACAACTAAAAAAAGCAAAGGCTAACATTGTCTCCTTGATTCACCCTACAGCAGTAGTAAGCCCTCACACACTCATTGGTAAAGGTGTTGTTGTGTTTGCAAACGCCGTAATAAACATTGGAGCAAGTATTGCCGATGGCTGTATAATAAATACAGCCGCCACCATTGATCACGACTGTGAACTTCATCAATGCGTACATATTTCACCTGGAGTTAATATTGCTGGTGGTGTTTATATAGCTCAACTTTCATGGATTGGTATTGGCAGTACTATCGTAGAATGTATTACCCTCGCTGATAATACACAAGTTGGTGCCGGCGCAGTAGTTACTCAATCAACACAAGCAAATTCATTATATGTGGGTGTACCGGCAAAACGTGTACGCTCATTAACTAAGATTTAATAGGAAATTCTGTGCTAAGTACTCCATTTTCACCGTGGCCTAGTTTTACTGAACAAGAAATTGATGCCGTTAGTACGGTATTACGTTCAAACAAAGTTAATTATTGGACAGGACAGGAAGGAAGATCTTTTGAAAAAGAATTTGCTCAGTTTTGTAATAGTAAATATGCTGTAGCCCTTGCTAATGGTACATTAGCACTCGATCTTGCTTTAAAAGTATTAGACATAAAAGCAGGTGATGAAGTCATAGTAACTTCTCGTACTTTCATCGCATCAATTAGCAGCATTATCAATGGAGGTGCCACACCTATATTTGCGGATGTTGAGCTTGATAGCCAAAATATAAGTGCTCAGACTATTGCTGAAGTTATAACGACTAAAACAAAAGCAATTCTCTGTGTTCATTTAGCTGGCTGGCCTTGCGAAATGGACGACATCATGGATTTAGCCGTAGCAAATAATTTGTTTGTTATTGAAGATTGTGCCCAAGCTCATGGGACTAAATACAAAGGAAAACCCGTTGGAAGCATAGGTCATATTGGCGCTTGGTCTTTTTGCCAAGACAAGATAATGACAACTGGCGGAGAAGGAGGAATGTTAACCACTAATAACGAACTTCTTTGGAGAAACGCTTGGGCTTATAAGGATCACGGAAAGTCTTATGCCGCTGTTTATGAAACAAAACATCCAGATGGATATCGTTGGTTGCATGAAACATTTGGTACGAATTGGCGGCTAACTGAAATGCAGTCTGCTATTGGCCGAATTCAATTAACACGAATGCCTGATTGGACAAGATCTCGAACAGATAATGCTAATAGAATACGTACTATTTGCCAAAATTATAACTGGCTAATAGTACCAGAAATTCCGGAATATATAGAACATGCTTATTATAAATGCTACATACAAATTGACATTAATAAACTCCCTATTGAGTATTCACGTGACTACATTATTAATGAAATTGCAAAGAATGGTGTTCCATGTTTTTCAGGAAGTTGCTCCGAGGTTTACAAAGAAAAAGCATTTGATGGTACTCAATTAAGACCTAAATCCCCTTTGAAGAATGCCCAATTACTTGGGAAAAATAGTCTGATGTTTTTAGTTCACCCAACATTAACCCACGAAGAAATTGATAAAACCTGCCGTATACTTACTTACGTATTTGACGAAATAGAACAAATGACCAAATAATTATGTTAATATTTATGACAATTGTAAGAAAACTTGTAGAATATTTGTTAATCCTTGAGTTTGTAAGATTAAAGAATAAATAAACATGTGTTCTAAGGTGTAGATGTAATGGTAAGACGAATTGATTTAATCCCTAGTTCTATTAAGCTGATGATCGTGTTAGCTTATGATTTATTTGCTATTTCTTCAGCATTTTTCCTTTCTTACTTCATTCGAGTTGGATTTGAAGGTATCCATATATCTTGGCCTGAAATGGCTGTTTTCTCTCTAGTAACGCTTAGTACATTAGTCTTATTTTATAGTTTTGATGTATATAACTCTATTGTAAGATATTTTAACGCTAAAGCTTTTATCAAAGTTCAAAGTTTACTGATAGTAACAACTATAATATTCTACTTTTCTGGATTTATCTTTGAAGCTTTTGTCCCTCGCTCTGTCCCCATTGTTTTCTTAGCTCTTACCAGTGTAATGATTGCTGGCGCTAGAGGATTGGTTGGCATTATTGATAACAAAAAATGGTTCGACGAACGTGAGGGTGTCGTCATTTACGGAGCAAGCAATGCAGGTCGTCAGTTAGTAAACGCCTTATCATTAGGAAATAAGTACCAACCTCTTGCATTTATTGATGAAAAAAAACGCTATCAGGGACGCACAGTATTAGGCTTGAAGATTTTTCCACATTTTAAAGTAAATCAACTTGTAAAAAAATATGGGCAATTTAAGGTACTCATTGCTATCCCTCAAGTAGACCCTATTAGATTAAAACAAATAGTTTCCTTGTTAGAACCTCATGCCCTAGAGTTATTAATTGTACCCAGTATGTCTGATATTGTTTCTGGTAAACGTACTATTGATGAACTTCGTGAAGTATCAGTTGATGAACTGCTTGGTAGAAAAACCGTAGAACCAATACCTGAATTATTATCCGCCAATATTAATGATAAAATTGTTATGGTTTCTGGTGCCGGTGGCTCAATAGGTAAAGAGCTCTGTAGACAAATTGCACAACATAACCCAAGCAAACTCATCTTACTTGATGTTTCTGAAGCTTTTCTCTACGAAATACATCAAGAGTTAACTGAGTTTTTATCTGAAACTCACAATGACTTAATTGTTGAGCCTCTCATAGGGAATGTTCAAAATGGTATGTTGATGAAACATATATTTCATAAATATCAAGTTCAAACAATTTATCATGCTGCAGCATACAAACACGTACCTATGGTTGAACATAATGTTATTGCAGGAGTAACTAACAACGTACTCGGCACAAATGAAATAGCGCAGGCAGCAATTTTTTGTGAAGTTGAGACCTTCGTACTTATTTCTACCGATAAAGCAGTTCGACCTACTAATGTTATGGGGGCAACAAAACGCCTAGCTGAATTAATTTTACAAGGTTTAGCGAAGCAAGAACACAGTACACGTTTTGTGATGGTGCGATTTGGAAACGTATTGGGTTCTTCTGGTTCGGTTGTTCCACTATTTAAAAAACAAATAAAGAAAGGTGGTCCAATAACGATTACCCACCCAGATATTATTCGATATTTTATGACTATACCTGAAGCTGCCCAATTAGTTTTACAAGCTGGAGCTATGGGTTCAGGTGGTGACGTATTTGTTTTAGATATGGGAAACCCTGTTAAAATCATAGACTTAGCCTATAAGATGACACATTTAATGGGACTAACTATTAAAGATGAATCAAACCCAGATGGTGATATTAGCATCCAATTTAGTGGGTTAAGACCTGGTGAGAAGCTTTATGAAGAATTACTCATTGATGACCATGCAAAAAAGACTTTGCATAAACGAATTCTTAGTGCGAATGAGCGCTCAATCCCTTGGGTTGAAGTAACAAAAATAATATCTAACCTCAATGAAGCAATGCGTGATGAAGACGTTCAAAAAATAAGGCAATTACTCATTGATGCTCCATTAGACTATAAGCCAAACCCGAGTAATATTGCAAAGCAGAAAGTAACGAATGAATCACCCAATGGTAAAATATTAGATGATTTTTCATGTAATGCTGTTTAATTAAATATTTATTTGACTAACATCAACCAAGCCTTAGCATAATCAGGTAAATGTTTATTTGCCTTGTAATAATCATTCCAACCAGTATAGCTATTTACTAACATATCTAATTGGAATAAATTTCCATCAAAAGCGCCCCCCTGATCTGCTAAAATCCCCACACGCGATATATTTTCATTGTTACGTTCATAACTAACCATAAACAATTTTCCTAAACCGAGTTGCTTTACATTACCTGCAAAAGTAACTTGTGGCTTTAGTGCAATCTTATTTTCTTGTTTCTGTCCGTAACCCATTATGCTCGGTACTTCAATGAAGTACCAGTATCTGCCTTGTTCTCGCTTCCCTACAGCATAGTCGTAGGCTATGGCATTATTGCGATGGACATTAAAATAACGAATTTCTCCCTCTACTTTTACTACTCCTGTCCCTTGCAGTAAAACATCATGAAGAGCTTCTTCTGTTATCCAAATTAATGCCTTAACTTTGTTATTGTGTATTAATGCTCCATCAATAATCTGTTGGCGAGTGTATGAATATCGGATGAGTTGTGGTTTTAGAGCTTCTGCTTGTTCTAGAGTAAGGTTAATTTCGTCAACTGGTAAAGTATACAAAGCCTGGTTGTATTTTTTTGTTTTTATAGGACTTCCATCAAGTAACTTTGTATAATATTTAGTCAAGAATATACTATCTTGTGGAATATTATTAAGTAAGCGACTTTTTATTTTATTGGTACTTTTTCCTGCAATTTCCCGTGCAGTTATCAAATCTGGTTTCCAGTGATAAAAATTGAAATGTGCCTTTATAAAATTTGAATCATGTAAACGACTCTCCCGATTTGATCTAACATCTTCACGATACGTTGAACAGATAAAGCCTAAGGTCCTTTCAACATCCTTCATACTAATAATATTATCGAATACAGTGCCAGCGTGCACCGCAAATTTGTCTTCAGGTACACTCTCTATATATTTTTGCGTATTTTTAGATAACTCACATAATTCACTTGCTTTAAAATCTACAAGTTTATTAATTTCAGGTGTAGGCTCGAGAACAAACTCATATGCATTTAATGAAAATGATAAAAGTAATACCGGAAAGAGTTTAAATATTGAATGTTGCATCAACACCTGGCTGTTTATTTGTTAGAGAGTAATATTGTAATATAACTTTAAATAATACCTAAGGTAAATATCTATAAACATTCAATACATTTGAAACACCCAATCAACAATGATAAAAATCTATAAATATTTTTTTCAGACAGCAAAAAGCCCGACTCTTTCGAATCGGGCTTTTCTAATTAGAAGCCTAGCAATGTCCTACTCTCACATGGG
>CAJWBY010000131.1 GCA_913020705.1 uncultured Colwellia sp. | reverse complement strand
TCCACTTTACGCTACATCGGCTGATCAAGCATATGGTGAATATTCAATTATAGAACGCAGTGAAGATAATACGACTAGCTTCCAGTGGGCCTACAAAGGTTTACCATTATATTTCCTTGCTAGCGATAGCGCGAATGGTATTGGTGCAATCGGTGGTCTTTACGGCGGTTGGCCACTAGCTCGTCCTTAATTGATAGCCAATTAAAGTAAACATGTTAAGTAGATTCTTAGCATGTTTTATTTTTTATTCAAAGATTCAGCAGAGAACGAACATGAAAAGAATTGTCATTATAAGCTTCATTATACTGGTATCAGGGTGTGAGTCGGGTAGCGGAGAAGATTTAAACGAACAAGGTCGTCCACTTGAAGAAGTTGTTGTCATTATTGATGAAGATGAACCCCCTACTGAAGACGGCATACAGCCAACACTAAGTTCAATTCAAGAACACGTATTTACACCTATTTGCTCTACTTGTCATGGCGGCGCAAATCCAGCAGCAGGACAGAACCTATCAAGTATTGAAAATACGATTGCTAACTTAATTAACGTTGACTCATCTAACGCAGAATTTAAGCGCGTATTACCTGGGGATGCATTAAATAGTTATTTATACTTAAAAATCACAGGGAATAGCCTAGCAGGTAGTCGAATGCCACTAGGGGGCTCTGCTTTACCTGAAGAAGCTATTAATGCAATAAAATTATGGATAGATAACGGTGCTTTATTGCCACAAAGCAGTAATTTTCCAGCAATCGTGAGTCAGGTCAGTCGAGAAGATAAAAGTAGATCCAAGACCATACATCGATATGACGATACAGGGGAATCAAGCATTGATTATCAATGGCAGCAAGAAGGGAGTTTAGTTGTTGTATTTATGTTTAATAAATCAATGAATTTTGAGGGTTTATCAGTTGATGAGCTTTTAGTTAAAGCAACAAACAGTGACGTATTACAAACGAATAATAGCTGGTTTTTAGCCGCAGAAAATATGGAATTGAATATCATTAACGATCATTCTTTGCAGTTAAATTTAACACAATTAAGTTCAGACCTTACTCACTTAAACATTCAATTGAATAATCCAACAATATCTTCGCTCACGACGCGTTTAGGTCAACAACTTGATGGCGATGAAAATGGAATAGAAGGCGGAGTCTTTACTTATGAACTTTCTTTATAAATCAGACAATGTGAAGGTTGAAGCTCAGCCTTTTAGTAAAAACATATTCACTTGGTTATTAAGTGGGATTTTATTTATATCTCTTTTAATCAGTTTTAGTAGTAAAGCTGAACCATATTTAGCGATTAAAAATAATCTTCAATGTGCCGCTTGTCATGTAAATCCTAATGGTGGTGGATTACGTAATGATTTTGGCCGAATATATGGACAAAACCTACTACCCGCGAAAGCGAGCAGTTACGACAGTGCAAAGCTTGCAAGACTCACTCAATTTCTAACTGTGGGTGCTGATTCAAGATTTAATGGTACTTATCAAAAAACAGAACAAAAAACTGATAACACGAGTCAAGGATTTGAAGTATCGAGTACTCAGTTGTATATCAATATAGAAATACCTGATTCTGGCCTCTCACTTTATATTGATCAACAAGTTGCACCGGGAAGTGCGATTAACCGTGAAGCACTGGTGATGTATAAATTTCAACAAAATGATCTTTTCGATAGTAGCTACTTAAAAGCAGGGAAGCTTTTTCTACCTTACGGATTACGCATAGAAGACGACTCTGCCTTTATTCGACAAGCTACAGGGATGAATTTTGACAATAGCGATAATGGTGTTGAATATGGTCTTAGCCATAATAATACATCAGCTAATTTCTATGTAGCCAATGGTACTAGTCAGGCAAGTAATAATGATGACAGTTTACTCTATGGTATGAGAGTTGAGCATTTGTTTACAAATTTCAGATTAGGAATGAGCGCTGTTCTCAATGATGGAGATCAACAAGTACAAATGTTGAATTTATATGGTGGTACACAATGGCGTGATTTAACTTTCCTCGCAGAAATTGATTATTTGACATTAGAAGAAGGCAATAGCTTTACTGGGCAAGATATTAAACAGTTGGTGACCTTAGCGGAAGTTAATTATCAGTGGAAACAAGGTTGGAATTTTAAATTAACGGCAGAATATTTTGATCCAGACCAAGACGTTGATGAAGATGAGCAGACACGATATTCATTTATCACTGAATATACGCCTTTATCGAATGTTCAATTACGCTTAGGTTTGAGATTGAAACAAGATATACCACAAAAGCCACAACAAAATAGCGATATGGTCTTTATCCAAAGCCATTTCTATTTTTAATGTTAATTCTAGGTTGTAATAATTTGTAGTGGTATTAAGGCGTGGGCTAAGTTGTTATAAACTCACGTCTTGATTGTTAATGGATACAATTGCTAAAGTAACGGTCGTTAATATGCACAATGGTTTAAAAGAAGCACAAACATCTATGGATCTTCCTAGCATTGAAAAACTTTCCGATAATTCGGAAGATGAACTCATTGAACTACTAGCTCAGTGCAAATTGGGTGACACACGTGCTTTTTCGATCTTGTACCAGAAAACAGCAGGGCGCTTGAATGGTATTGCTTACCGGATCACTCGTCAGGTTGAAAGTGCCAATGAAGTTTTACAAGAAGCTTTTATTCAAATTTGGCAAAACCGAGACTTATTTGAAGCGGATAAAGGCAAAGCTTTTACTTGGTTAGCGTCTATTGTTCGTTACCGAGCCTATGACCGCCTTCGTTATGATAAAAGGCGGCATCAACACGATACGGTAGAATTTAACGAATTTGAACTGTTAGAAACACATATAGATGAAATGACATTGCAATCAGAGTCGATAGGTTTAGGTGAACATACTGAACAAGCACTCAATAGTTGCTTGAGTAAATTAGAGAAAAAACAAAGCCAATCTATATTGATGGCTTATATGTACGGCTATAGCCGTGAAGACATTTCTAGTTATTTTGAAACGCCGGTTAATACCATTAAGTCTTGGATCAGAAGAGGTTTAAGGAGGTTACAATTATGTCTAAGCGAATAGATAATATGACAAATAAAGCAGCTCGTTATCAACAAACTAACGTAGTTGACCACCTTGCTAGCCAATTTGTGCTTGGCACGCTGGCTCCACTCGTGAGGCTACGTGTTATTTCACTATGTAAACATAATGAAGCGCTTGAAAACCGTATTAATTTTTGGCAAGAAAAATTAGTCGTAATCGATCATAAAACTGTCAAACTGCCACCGCACGACGATAGCTGGTCTGTTATTTCACAAGCACTTGATTTAGATGCTGTCGTTAATCATGAAACGATAAAAGTCGATCCGTTACAGAATGTAAAACAAAGCTTTTTTTCGAAAGTTACCAACTGGTGGTCTGATAATATATTTTCGTCACCAATTTTTTCTGTACCAACCTATCGCTTATCTGCAGCTTTCTCACTTGTTGTTTTAGTGATGGCGACATTGATTGTCAATCCGTTTTCGAATTCTGCGGAACAACTCAGTTATGTTGCGGTATTAACAGATCAGAAAGGTTCGGCTCATCTTGTTGCAAGCACATATGGCGATTCAAAAAAGCTGGTGGTTAATGTGATTAATATTCCAGATATCGACACTGAACAGTCATTAGAACTTTGGGTGGTGTCGAAAACTGATGCGCAAGCACGAAGTTTAGGTGTGATCCCACAAGGTCAAAGCTTAATAGAACAGCAATTAACGCAAGCGCAATGGCGATTAATCAAAGATTCAGAATCACTTATTGTCACGATGGAAGAAGCAGGTGGTTCTCCTATTGGCGAACCTAGTGAAATGATTGTTTCGAGAGGTTTATGTGTTCGTTTACAAGAGTGGGATATCAATGCCTAGAACTTATGTAGTACTACTATTTACTTTTTTATGTACCGCTGAACTAACTGCAATAGCCAGTGAGTTTGATTTAATCCCGGGTGAACATGAAGTAGGGATGAGAACCCGTTATCAAAGTGTTGACGATACATGGCTAGGCGATGCAAAAGCTTTCACAACTCGTATTAATCTAACCTCAACATTTTTACTTGATGAGGCCAATCAATGGCAATTTAAAGTTCAGCCTAATTATGTTTTTGCCTTCAATAATGGTGATTATAACTCTGTTACCGTTAGGAAAAATACATCACCTATACCTGATCCTGAGGGTTTTAATTTAAGTAAGCTAGTTTTGGCTTATGACAGTGAAGAAGGTTGGGAAGTTAAACTAGGACGTCAAAATTTATCTTTTGATAATGAACGGTTTATTGGTGGCGTTGATTTTTGGCAAACACCACAAAACTTTGATGCATTGAAGTTTGATTTTAATGACCAAATGAACTGGCATGTTCAATATGCATACAGTAATAAGGTGAACCGAATCTTTGGTAAAGACGCAAAATCTGCAATATTAAAAGATGATGTGAGACATGACAATTATCTTTTAGGATCTATTGAAAAAAGGCCTGTCAATGAACTAGGTGAGCATTCAATTAATGCGCATTTACTGAATGTAGAATTTAAAACGGACAACAATTTAAATTTTGTCGCATATAATTACTTAGTTGAAAATAAAAGCCAAGCTCACTTTTCAACGAATACTACAGGTTTGCGTATCAGTGATGAATTTAAGCCAAACAAAATAAAATATCGCTATACAGCCGAGTTTGCTTTGCAAGAAAATAAGTATAATAACCCATGGGAATATCAGGCGTGGTACAGTTTATTTGAGACAAGTCTGCAATATAAAAGTCATATATTTCAATTGAGTCAAGAGGTTTTTAGTCAAGACAATAAGCATACATTTATAACACCACTCGCTACTAATCACAAATTTCAAGGTTGGGCAGACGTGGTTTCGGGTTATGACATGCAAACGGGATTGAGAGATCAATATATTACCTATCGAGGACGATTGAATAAAATTCGTTGGAGGGCTGTTTATCATGAGTTTACAGATTATGAATCGAGTGAAAATATTGGGAATGAATTTGATATAGAGTTAGCTTATAGAGCAAGCCGAAAATGGGAATTTAAATTGGTTTATGCCACTTTTAAAGCTAAAGAAGGCCTAGGTGACTTTGGTCAAGCAAACCATGATTTAACCACATGGTTTGCGTCAGTGGCCTATAATATTTAGCGGATTTATCTCATTTTATTTATTTGTTAAAAGAAACTTTACTTCCAATCATCGGCATTGCCATCATGAACAATGGTAATGCCGTCAAGTGCATCGTATCTGTCATATACCTCATCAGGCATAGGGTTCTGCCTTAATTCAATGAACTTCAATTTAGGTAAACCTTTAACAATTAGCTCTTCTAACTTGTTGTCAAAAAAATAAGCTTTTTCAAGTGATATTAATGGTGAAATATCTAGAGATGACAATTGGTTGTTGGTTATTCGTATCTTTGATAGTTTTTGTAATCCAGTAAAATCGACTGTGACAAGCTTGTTTTTAAATAAATATAATGTGTGTAAATGAGATAAGTTAACAAGACTAATAGTACGAAGTTTATTATTGGCAATGTTGATATGTTCTAATTGGCTAAACTCACGTAAATCAAGGTTTTCTAGCTTGTTGTTATATAACGACAGCGACTTCAGTTGTGTTAATGTATTTAGACCTTCAATGCTTCTGATATCCATACCATGACACTTTAGTGTATGTACATCTTCCACAACCTTCCAGTCATACTTATTCGCTTGTGCAGCAATACATTCAGATAAAGCTTTGTCGATTAGTTTTAACTGCAAGACTAAATTGCTTGCCATTACGGGAAAAGAAGTAGAAAGGGCATAGCCCATAAGTAGAAATAAACAAAAAATGCGGGTCATATGTCTAATAGCTCTTTGCTGAAATGGTGTCTGTTGCTTTAGATATTTTTTAGCAAAGACATAATTAACTGAATTATGCCAGTCTCCTCTCTTTTCGACAATGTGTTAATTAACATTTTTAAATAGGTGTCGATACAGAAAGCCTTGAACAAAATCTACATTTAATTGTTTGGCAAACTCCGCATCCTCTAAAGTTTCAATACCTTCTAAAATGACCTTTTTATTTGTACTGTGGGCGTAGCTGATTAAAGCTTTTACAAGCAGCATAAAGTTTCGATTAGACTTGTTATTGACTACATATTTATCAAGCTTAATATAATCAACTAATTGAATCACTGCTGTTGATACCATAGATTGTGGATTACAAAGATCGTCGATAGCGGTGTTAATATTATTTTTAGATAAATTATCAATCATCGCTAAACTCATAATTGCATCGTTTATTTCAGAGTTCTCGATGAGCTCAACAACAATTTTTGATTTTTGAAAACCTTTAAATAACTTCAAAAAAGGATTGTCACTTTTTAATGCACCTGTTGAAAAATAGGAGTCTTGGTCTAAATTAACAAATATGTCTACTTGATTAGGCGCATATGATAACTGTAATTTTTTCTGTTGATATTCAACTTGGAATAAGCTCAATGGGCTGTCATGTAAAGAAGAATAAACAAGATCAGGTCTGATTGTTGAATGATCTTTATTGAAGAATCTAGATAAACATTCATAAGCATAAATTTCTTTGGTTTTGATGCAAATTATGGGTTGATATTCAACACCGTACCGTTGATTTTCAATTAATTCTATTAAGGTTGATGGTGAGAGGTTTGTTTTATTTTTCATTAAATGAGGAGGTTGCCATCGGGCTAACCTGTCCCTACAGCTTAAAAGTACACTTATTGTAAATGAGAATCATTATCATGTGAAGGTGTTAGTTTATCATCTGGTCATATTATTTAATGCTATATATGAAAAAAGATAAAATTTTAGCTAAAGGGTGATTAAGCTGTTAGACTTCGCGCGAATTTTTATTGGACCAATGTGGCTCAATATCCAAGAATCATACTTAATTGAGGAGTGCATTATGTCTAAATTTTTCTACCGAGGTACACCTGATGTTATGGGAACTCATGGAACTGCCGGTTATAAACCAGACCGTGATATAAAACTTGGAAGTGCTGCCAACCCATTAACCTTAATTGTTAAAACCGAACAGAGAAAAAATGAAATTGAGCTTATTATTGTTGAAAACAATTTTATTGCTGATATTCAAATTAATGCAGATGCAGAAGAGAATATATGTGAACTTGAAGCTGTGTTGAATAAACCTAAAACGCAACGTTTTGAGAAAACGCCTAAAAGAAATGATCCCTGCTCTTGTGGCAGTACGAAAAAATATAAAAAGTGCTGCGGCTAATTGATAACGTAAACAACAGGTATATAAATTAAAGGCTGACAATGGATTTTAGCCATTTATATTCAACAGTTATGGAAAAAAAACCTAAAATGACAGATACTTATACTTTAATGGGAGTAAAATTAGGGAGGAGGTAAGTGAAAAAAATCAGCTTGATGCAAGATGATAATTTATCATTTAAAGTTAGCCAACAATTATCACCAAAAGAATCACAACGTTTTGACCTTTATTTTTCTATTCCCGAAGAAATGGGTATTAATGCTATCACCTTGAGTGAAGACAACTACTTTCATAGCAGTATAAAAAGCCATTGTGCTTATTTTTCCCGACAAGTACATTTACCGCTTGTTAGAAGTCGTTTTATTAGCCAAAAGAAAGGCGAAAAGACAGATTATCGTAGTAACCTAAACTTATTCTCCTATCAATTTAGAGTCGCGCTTGAAACTGATATTAAACAAGCATTACAAGAAAGTGATGCAGAGGAGTTCTATCTGTATGCGCTTGAACTGGTTGATCAGACCCAAACATTGTTAAAAAAATTACGTCGATATACGCCCACAGATCAAAAATTACGATCCTCTTTTGAAAATGTTGATAATTATCTTAGTTGGTATACAGAGCAGTCGTTTCTTAATCTATTGTCTAATGGACCTAAAAGCTCAGAGCAGACTGAATCCCGTGAGGTTTTATTTGAACTGTGTCGTCAAGAAAATCACTATCGAACTGAGCAACAATATAATTCAAAAATAACTTTAGCTGATCCAAATCGGATTACTAATAAGATGCGACTTTTACGGCGTTTAAGCGAATTTGGTGTTGTATTTAAAAGAGCAACACATGATTTAGATGCTAACTTACGACGTTTAGTGCGAGGTGGAATTACTGCTGTAATTATGGCATTCGTCATGTCTATCGTGCTAAATGCGCGTTCAGCATTTACCGAAGTAACATTAGTATTAATTGCATCTCTTGGCGTTATATATGGTATTCGAGAGATTTTCAAAGATGATTTGACGAGGTTGATTTGGAGAAAAATTCAACGTGGACGCCCCAAGTGGCAACATGTGTTCACTGACAGTTTGTCAAAAAATAAAATGTCAGTTCAAACATTATGGCTAGAATATATAAAAGATAAAGACTTGCCAGACATTGTGAATAAACACTTTCAAAAGCGCCGTCAACAAAATAAACAAGCGGCTCAGTTACTGCATTTTCGATGTGACTCTAGAATTATAGCCAAAGAGTTTATGCCGGGTTTTAAGGAAATACAGCACCAAATTTTTTTCAACCTAACACCATTGGTGCGTTTTATGAAAAAAGGGGAAGGTCGGTTGTATGCGCTTGATGGCAGTAAAATATCTAACCAAGGTGTTGAACGACGTTATCAAATTAATTTAGCGGTAGTACAAGAGCAAAAAATAGCAGGAAGTCAAACCCAACAATATATACAACGCTTTAAGATTACCATGAACCGTTCTAAAATTATTAACATAGAAGGCATGAAGTCAGAGCAAAACTATTAGCAGATAATATCAGAATAAACATACGGTTCATTTACAAAGAAATCATTGTAAATGAACCGGTATGTTTTAAGCATTTGTTAATAAGTAACTAAAGGGCGACTTTATCTGCTTTGTAGACATCAAAATCAATGTTATCTAACCGAATAGTTCTCAACATGCTACCAATGCCAAAAAAGGCAATAACTTGAAAGTAGATACTGTTGATAATAATTTCTAAATAACCTAATTGATAAACCTCTACAGCAGAGTCTGCTATTAGGAATATACTCAAGAACATACTAACTGAAGTCATTGAATTTAAGGAAAATTCAGTTTGCTGACTTCTGTCTTTTATGGTTTGATGAGGGTCTAAACGCTTCCCCGTTAATTGCCAAATAGTTAAGCCTATAAACAGCGCATGCACTAAACAAAGCGTAATTATTTTAATAATTATATCAATAGTGAAGATGAAATTATGTATGTATAAATCAAAAAGTATATAAGCGAAAATTAATGTTATTGCCGATATCACCGATATTGGAGACACATAATCAAATAGTTTACGTGGCGATAAACCTGCCGTTCGACTTGTACTTTTATTCGCTTCCCTCATGAGTTTAAATTGACGAAAACTCGAAATTTCTAGCAGCATAAATGGAATGAATTGTATCATGCCAAACATAAGGGGTAATCCTTCTGCAAATTTCTGATTACCCTCATAATCTGATGACATAACAGCATAAATTCCCATCAGAACTAAGCCGATAATCAGTATTATTTGATTGAGAAGTTGATAGCGTTTTTTACCAGTAATGACATTATCGAGAGACTCTGGATACAATTTTGGGTAGTCTTTCGGTGGGAACTTTTTCAAAACTCCATCAATTCTTTTGATAATTTGTGTTGGGTAATAATATGAAATCAATATTATTTGGCTTAAAAATAATGCGTAAAATAAAATGTGAATAGACATTTTCTTCTCCTTAATTATTGTTACTGTTCATTGCATTGCTAAAAGCAATACGTATCTCAGAGTCGGTTACTCCTGCGTTTTTACATGCAGAAATTGACTGGTTTAATTGTGCTAACACTTCCGCATTCATGTCCATTTTGCTATTTACTAATGCTTCAGGATGAACAAATGTGCCTCTGTAACCCTTGCTTTGAATAACTAAATCTCGTTCTAATAACTTATAAGCTTTAGCGACCGTTTTACTATTTAACTCTAAATCATTGGCTAACTGCCTAATCGAGGGCAGAGAATCACCAGGTTTGATTTTACTGTTAACGATTGCTAATTTTATTTGCTCTACAAGTTGGGTAAATAAAGGCATGGGATCTTCAATATCAATCGTAATTTCCATGTTTATAGATGTTCCAGTTGTCCCATGTGTGGTAATGGTACAACTATTTTATTATTTAACGCAAGTATATTTTAGTTGAAGTTAGAATATGTAAGCTAATGAGCAGGGTGAGGGGGTATTATTTTTCAAAAAATCAAGAGGTTGGAAGTATATAATTATTTTTAAATTTTTAAATGAGGAGGAGTTCGTGGAAAAATCCTGAATATATTGATGATAATACTTTATCGATATATTCAGGATTTAGTTTATTCTAATGTAGGTTTACTTAACTTCTTCACCAGCCGCTTGTTTGTCAGCATGGTAGCTTGAACGCACTAATGGACCACAAGCTGCGTGCTCAAAACCCATTTTAATAGCTTCTCTTTGGTACATATCGAATACGTCAGGATGAACATAGCGTTCAACCGGTAAGTGATGCTTACTCGGCTGTAAGTATTGACCAATCGTTAGCATAGTTACACCATGGCTACGTAAGTCGCGCATGACTTGTAAAATTTCTTCGTCTGTTTCACCTAAGCCAACCATTATGCCCGATTTAGTCGGTACTGTAGGATTTGCTTCGCCAAACTTTTTAAGTAAGTCTAATGACCACTGATAGTTTGCTCCAGGGCGCGCTTTAGTATAAAGACGTGGCGCTGTTTCTAAATTATGGTTAAATACATGTGGAGGGTTAACATTCAAAATATCTAAAGCGCGATCCATTCGACCGCGAAAATCAGGGACTAAAATCTCGACTTTAGTATTCGGTGCGTGTATGGCTATTTCACTGATACAGTCTGCAAACTGTTGGGCTCCACCGTCACGTAAATCATCACGATCAACTGATGTGATAACAACGTATTTTAATTTCATATCTTTTAGCGTTAACGCTAATTTTTTTGCTTCATCAAGTTTAGGTGCTAGTGGGCGACCGTGACCAACATCACAAAAAGGACAACGACGAGTACAAATATCACCTAAAATCATAAAAGTTGCTGTGCCGTGATTAAAGCACTCTGATAAATTTGGACAAGAAGCTTCTTCACACACCGAGTGTAAGTCATGCTTACGAAGCGCTGCTTTAATACTGTCAATCCGTTCAGTTGTGCGAGGAAGCTTAATACGCAACCACTTGGGCTTTCTGAGCATAGTTTCACGCTCTGAAGGCACAATTTGAATCGGTATATGTGCCATTTTTTCAGCATCACGCATTTTTGTGCCAGGGATAACTCGAGTCGTTTTAGTCGTCATTAATTTCGTCCCAACCAGTTTTATAACTGATATTATTGGTATTTAATAATTTAGCGAGGTGTTTTACTAAAGTTTCACCTGCTTGATCTGTATCTTTTAATTGACTGATATCTGCTGTTTGCACCATTTCTAGTCCTTGATATCCACAAGGATTAATACGAAGAAAGGGTGATAAATCCATATTTACATTAAGTGCTAAGCCATGAAAAGAGCAACCTTTTCGAACACGTAAACCAAGTGATGCTATTTTTTTATCGTTAACATAAACACCCGGTGCATCAGGTTTAGCTTTTGCCGTAATATCAAAATCAGCTAATGAAGCAATTAAGCCATTCTCAAGTAAAGTCACTAGGTCACGCACGCCCATTTTTCGTCGACGCAGGTTAATCATAAAATAGATTACTTGTTGACCCGGCCCGTGATAAGTCACTTGTCCACCACGATCGACTTTAACAACTTCAATATCGCCGGGCATAAGTAGGTGCTCATCTTTGCCTGCTTGACCTTGAGTGAAAACTGCTGGGTGCTCTACTAACCAAAGTTCATCTTGGGTGTCGTCGTTACGATCATCAGTAAATTTTTGCATCGCTTGCCAAACAGTGGTGTAGTCCATTGAGGCAAGTTGTCGAATGATTAACGAGTTTTTCAAGTTTTTACTTCACTTAATTCTAATGTAACCAATTATATCCAAATAATTATAGAATTACACCGGATAAATACTAAGGGTATTATTTCCATAAAATTCGTTATTTAGAAATAGTTAAATGAACTTATAAAACGTAACGTACGATATCAATAGCCGTTAGCTTTTTGTAAATCGTTTCGATCTGTTCTTTACTTGTTACAGTAACCGCGATAGCGAGAGAGTGATAGGTCCCTTTCGAACTCGCTTTTACCTTAGGGGAGTAGTCACCAGGAGCATGTTTTTGTAGTTCATTTATCACCAAATCAGGTAATTCATCGCAAGCAACGCCCATAACTTTAAAATTAAGCACTGTTGGAAATTCTAATAATTCATCAAATTTGGTTTTCATGTTTATTCTCTAAAGTAGGGTATAACTTGGTAAATAGTCAATCTTGGGGCATTTTATCATTAATCAAATAGAATGTGATCATTGAATTTAGTGCTTTTATTAACGTTTTGATATTAGTAATAAAAAACTCGGCTAAAGCCGAGTTTTAAAATGAAAAAGTTTAATACTGTTTAGTCAACAAATTGTAATTTTACATAATCTACTAATTTACTGAACATACCGCCTTCATTGACTTCTTGTAAAGTGACTAAGGGATATTCTGCGATGTCTTCGCCATCTAAGCGTAAGAATAATTTACCAACTACGGTTCCTTTAGCTAAAGGCGCTTCTAGCTGTTTATCTAATTCAAAACTTGCTTCTAAGTTTTTGCGCTGACCACGAGGAATGGTGATTGGCGTATCAAGTAGTATACCGAGATCTACTTCTTTAACATCTCCCATCCATATACGGTTAGTAACAAACTTTTCACCTGCCTTATAAGGCGTATACGTTTCAAAGAAACGAAAACCGTAATTAAGTAATTTTTTACTTTCAACTTTTCTAGCGCGTTCACTGTCGGTGCCCATCACTACACTAACTAGGCGCATACCGCCTTTAGTTGCTGAAGAAACTAAACTGTAACCTGCTTGGGATGTATGACCTGTTTTCAAACCATCAACATTCATACTTTTATCCCATAATAAATTATTACGGTTGTATTGTTTTATATTATTGTAGCTAAAGGTCTTTTGACTATAAATTTTATACTCTTCAGGCACATCTCTAATAAGTGCTATTGCAAGCGTTGCCATATCACGTGGCGTTGTTTTGTGCTCTTGGCTATCTAATCCGTGACTGTTTTCAAAGTAACTACTACTCATCCCGAGTTGTTCAGCATGCCCATTCATTAATTGTGCAAATGCATCTTCACTACCTGCAATATGCTCAGCCATAGCGACACAAGCATCATTACCAGAAGCGACAATAATGCCTTGGTTTAATAGCTCTACGGAAATCTCAGTTCCAACTTCAATAAACATGAGTGAGGACCCAGGGAAGTTTTTTGCCCAAGCTTTTTCGCTTACGGTTACCATGTCTTCGTTGCTTATATTGCCACTTTGTAACTCT
>CAJWBY010000130.1 GCA_913020705.1 uncultured Colwellia sp. | reverse complement strand
GGAGAAGCTATTAATGAATGCCGAAACGAAAAACCAACCGATGCTTTTGGAGAAGAATTAGCCGACATTATCCTTCGAGTGTTAGATATTGCTCACTGGCAAGAGATAGATATCGAAAAAAAGATTATTGATAAAATGGCTAAGAATGAAAAAAGAGGAACAAGAGGAAGGTTAAAGTAAATTAATTTTATTTTATCGGATAGCTCGTTATAGAATTTCATCTTTAGGTAGGTTAATTATAAACTTGCATCCGCCTAGTTTTGATTCGCTCAGTGTGCAGGTGGCTTTGTGCCATTCACAAATTCTTTGAACTATGGCTAGCCCTAATCCGTAACCGCCTTTGTGTTGATCTTCAGTACGATTTCGGTGAGATTCTGATCTGAAAAAAGGCTCGAAAATTTTATCACGATCCGGCTCGTTTATACCTTGCCCGTCATCTTCAATAATTATTTTTACGTGGCTATGAGTCATAAGTAAACTAATTTCAACACAACCTTTTGCATAACGTAAAGCATTCGTTGATAGATTTTGAATGGCACGCTCGATTAAGTCTTCATTGCAATGATAAAAGCAAGGTTCAGGCTTTTTCCATTTAATGGCTAAATGACTTGAACGCACTAATTTATCTATTTGATTCGTTATAAGTGATGTTAAATCTACTGAAGACTTTTTGATATCTTGATTAATATTTTCTAATCGAGCATAACTTAGCATTTCGTCAATAAGTGCTTCTATTTCAGTAACATCTTTCACCATATCTTTACGTTGTTCTTCGTTCGCACCTTCGAGCATCGCGAGCGAAAATCGAAGTCTTGATAAAGGGGTGCGTAATTCATGAGATACAGCATTGACCAATTGCTTTTGATCCGACAGTAAACGAATAATTCGATGAGCCAAGTCTTTAAATGTAACGACAATTTGTTGAATTGGAGAGTGTTTATTAGCATAGACAGTTACATCTAAATTACCGTTTGCTATTTCGCTTGCCATATTATTGAGTTGTTTGAGATCTCGCCATAGTGGCCTTGTCCACAGTGCTATAACGCCACCCAATAATAAATAAGAAACAAATAGAAACAACCATTTCAAATGTTGATAGGGTGTTTCTAAAGAAGCATGTTGATTAAAAGGCCCTAATTGAAAAACACTGGCACTTTCCAAAAATTTAACATAAAAAATGACATTGTTTTGTTCATTATAATTACGTAGGACCTGACCAGACATGAGTTTTTCTTTTTGATCTTCAAGCCAGTAAAAATCACTCATTGGAAAGGCTTCAATTTGAACATCAAGTGATTTACTGAGTTTACTTATGATGGACTCTTTGGACTCTGATTGTTGTTCTTGTAACAAAGGCAAAATTTTTGCGACTTGTTCAAGATGATGTAACTGCTGACTTTCAGAATCTTCTGATTCAATGAGCTGTTGCCAAAGCTGTTCAGACAACCAGTTAATAGATAATAAACCTAGAATGATGACAAGGTATAAGTTTACGAATAGACGATTCAAAGCAATACTGCTCGTATAATTATGCTAATAAGCATGAGTTTCTTCCCAAGCACTGCTGCTAAATAAATAACCTTTGCCCCAAACGGTGATAATGCGACTCGGATTTTTAGTGCAGTCGCCCAACTTTTTACGTAATCGAGATATTCTTACATCAACACTTCTATCTAGGCCGTCATATTCTCGGTCGATCATTTGCTCATGAATATACTCTCTACTTTGTGGTTCGCCCGCATTACTTGCTAATAACCACAAAAGTTCAAATTCATGACTTGTGAGTTCAACGGGCTTTGATGATAATGACACTTTTCGTGAAGCTTTATGTATATTTAATTGCCCAAACTCTAGGTGTTCAACAGAGTTTTTTACACTGTGTTTTTTCCTGCGCAGCAACATATTTATTCTTGCCAATAAAACATAAGGTTCAACAGGTTTAATAATGTAGTCGTCAGCACCTATTTCCAAACCGAGTACATGGTCAAAATCACTGTCTTTAGCGGTTAGGAAAATAATAGGATGTTCATAACTGCTGCGAACTTTACGACATACAGCGAAGCCATCAAGTTTGGGTAACATAACATCTAAAATAATTAAATCAGGTGAGTTCTTCTTAATGAAATCAACAACGGTATCACCTTCATGAAGCATGGATACTTGAAAGCCATTTTGCCCAAGAAACTTTGCTATAAGATTGGCTAAACGTAAATCATCTTCCACTAACAATATATGATTCATTAAAAGAAGCTCCAATCTGCACGTAACCTTCGACGAAGATTTTTGGGCAATGCCGTATTAATTTTTATGTGTTGGTAGGCCAATATTTTTTCGCGATTTTTCAAGGTGAATTTCATATCCTGATCAAGTGAAATTTCGAGATCTTCATTAATATCAAGTATTTCTTTCCAGCACCTTAAACGTAAATCATTCTGGAATAAGCAAGCATCGATAGGCTGTGTGTTTTGCCATATAATTTTAACTTTCATTTTACAGCTATCACCGAGCTTTTTTACCATACATACCGAAGGCTTAATAATAAGTTGGCTTGTCGATGAGGCCGACAGTGGTTGAAATAGTAGACCTAAAACAAGCATATAAATAATGACTTTCCATTGGCTAGAAGTCATAAGATACTCCTGCAAAGATGGTGTTGATATAATCATCTTTAACTAATGGACTATCAGTCATCGCATCATCTAAAAATACTCGTTTAATGTTCAGTTTTGCTTGCCAGCGTTCTGAAATTTGATGCCTCAATACCAAGCGGAAGTATGGGGTGATGCTTGATTTTCCTTGGTAATCTAGATCTACACCCGCCTCAGTTGTTTGTGATATACCATAGTAGTAATCAACTAAGTTTTTGCTTTTAACATTTGTGCCAACGCTAAATGACATTACCGTATTGGGTAATTGTTTTATCTTCATTAGCCGCGTTAATTCTATTTGACCATTGAAGCCGTTGTAAACATTGTTAACATCATGGAGTATCTGTACTTGAAGATCGGTAGTTTGATTAATAAACCAATTAAATTGAATACCTGCATCAATAGCCCAGCGTCGATTTGAAACGTCTTTAATATCAAGGTATATGTCTTGATCTTCTGGGTTTAATTCATCATCACTAGAGCCTATCGAGTCAGTATCTATTAAAATGTTTTGTGGGTGCCAACGGGTGAAATACGCTTTTTCATGATTTATCTGAGTGATGGCACTGACGACAATTTGGTCATTCTCAAAGAATGAATACCCTAAGGTATTACTTTCAAAAAATACTTTTTCTCCGTAGTAGCTTATCTGTGGGATAAGTACTAAAGGAATGTCATCACCGCCATGTAAAGGGTTGGTGTAAACGCCAACGCCCACGGCCAATGAAAATTTCCATTCGCCAACCGTCGCGCAGCTATCAGTTATCTGTTCGCAGTTATTGGCAAATGAAAGCTGACTCAACAGTAATAATAGGTATAAGTAATATTTCAATTAAAAATTTCCGTTTAGGTTTTATCTACTTAGTTAACTTAAATTATTTTAAGTCTGATTGGTGCATGTCTACTGAAGTAATCAGTGACCATAATTTACCATTGCTTTACACGATTACCAGCTTCAGTTACATCAAATTACATTTGATTTCATTTGACAACAGTATATAAAAATCAAGCGAGTATTGTTTCTGGTAAATAATCGTACATTAATTACATGGAGAGCAAAAATGTTGAATAAAAAAATATTACTACTAAGTTCATTTTTACCACTTTTAGGCTGTGGCGGCGGTTCTAGCAACGAAGTTTCAATAGAGAACCTTAAAGAAGTTCCTGCACTTAATGAAATGTCTATGGCACTAACGCCATTAAAGTCGGTTGATGCAACAGCCTTTGAACAACATTTGAAAAATGGAGTTTA
The DNA here is from genome assembly GCA_913020705.1 of uncultured Colwellia sp. Next base: position 9,673 of record CAJWBY010000130.1, on the reverse strand, counting down.
CCTTAATAGTTCTCAGCAGGATGGCGCTTTAGAAAATACAGCGAGTGATACCGGAACGCCAACCCCTGCAACGAGTGATAGCAGTAATGATCAACAAAATTATTCTTCAACAATTACTCAAGAGGAAGGAGTAGATGAAGGTGATCGAATTAAGTATGACGGCGAATTTATGTATATCGCCAATTTTGAGTATTACCAGCGACAAACTTTTGCACAAGAAGCTCCAATACCACAAACCTCGGTACGTATTTTACAGCGTGATTCACAAGGTGACATCAGTGAGTTGTCAAAAACGTTAGTCAATGAAGAAGCTTCTTCAATCAATAGCTTATATTTGAATAAAGACAAGCTAGCGGTTTTATCAGAGAACGACCAAGTTTCTATCTATAGTGGCACGGCTACATTGAGTATCGCTTCTGATGCTTTTTTCCCTATGGAACAAAATTTCAATTTTTCACTATTGGATGTAGCGGATCAAACAGCCCCTGTCATTACTACGTCTTACACGATGGACGGTGCTATTATTGATAGCCGACGCGTTGATGATGTGCTTTATATTGTAAGTAGTTTCTCACCTTTTATTTCTGAGCTTCCTTATGCAGAAACTGAAACCGAAAAACTGGATAATTATAAAAAAATCTTTTCATCAAACGTAAGCGAGTTCCTTCCACAATTAAGAGATGATCAAGGGAATAGCAGAAATTTAGTTGAACCGGAAAATTGTTTTTTACCTACTGAAGCCACAAAAAAAGATGGTTTCAATGGCATCGTTACACTAACAACAATAGATTTAAAGCAACCTGATAGTATTTCTTCAGTTTGTATTAACACACAGGTTTCTGGTCTTTATGCTACACCAACTTCTATCTATTTATACGGCACTGATTACCAGTACGTAGATAATCAAACGGTTGAAACATCTATCATTCATAAGTTTTCAATTGCTGGGAAAAATATCAATTATGTAGCGTCAGGTGCACTTGATGGCAGATTCAATTGGCATTTATCTAACCTTAGATTTAGCGAAAAAGGAGACGAGTTACGTGTAGTTACCACCCAAGGTAACCGAGGGATTGGTTATGACCATCACTTAAATGTTTTAAATCCAGTAGGGAATGAGTTAACACTCGTTGCGCAGTTGCCCAATGAGACTTATCCAGAGAAAATTGGTAAGCTTAATGATGCCGGTATAGTGCAAGAAGATATAAAAGCAGTTCGTTTTTTTGAGGAAAAAGCATTCATTGTAACCTTCTTAAATACTGATCCATTGTATGTCATTGATCTGGGCGATAATGAACAATTGAAAATTACCGGAGCACTTGAAATTCCAGGCTATTCATCATATTTACATCCAATATCAGACAGCTTACTTGTCGGGATTGGCCAGAACGTTGATCCCAATAGACTTTTCCTCGCTGAAGATGATGGTATTAATAGTGATGGAATTACGCCTATTATTGAAGGCGCTAAAATAAGTTTATTTGATGTGTCTAATATGAATGATCCTATTGAGATTAAGTCTATTGTTTATGAAAATGGTTATACTCCTGTTGAATTTGATTATCATGCACTGACCTATCTAAAAACCGAAAATAATACCCATCGCTTTGGTTTACCTGTAGAAAAATGGTTATCAGAAAGTGCAGTGGATAGTGTAACTGGGCAAGAGTTTAACATTTGGATGCCAGACAACTCCTTAGAGCTAATTGAAGTTACTGGTAACGATGTTGATGCCACCTTACTTAAAATTGGCAGCGTTAAGCTAATAAAAACTGCGGATACTTCTGATAATCCTTATATTTCTGGATGGGATGACCGAGCGATATTTCACGATGATGATATTTATTATCTTCACGGTAATAGTATTTGGAAAAGCTTCTGGCACACCCCCGAATTAACGTCTGGTCCATTCTAATGAACTAAAGCGTATAAGTGTTTAATAAAGCCTAATGATAAAAGTATCGTTAGGCTTTATTCTTTTATTGATTGGACAAGATATAAATGAGAATTTTAAATAATTATCACGCGTAATAAACAGTAGATTACATTTCAACAGCCATATCAAAAAATAAAAATATCAGATGTAGGTTTATTTAAATGACTGAAAAAACTTGGTCTTTATAGAACGCCAATGTGTTTTTGGAATTTTAGGGGCAAGTACCAATAACTGGTTGTAATCATTCTCGCTTAAATTTACTTCACCGCCATGAGCAAGAATTACACTTGTAGGTGCTAGGGCTCTTATTTTTTTAAGTGAAGTACGATAACGATTGGGATAGAAAATAGGGAATGGGGGAATGAATTTATTCTTAACTTTTACCATTAAGTCGGCAACATATACCTTATTGCTTGGTAAATGGTGTAAAGACAAATCTCTATCTGTGTGACCTTGAGTCGCTAAAGCAACCCAATCAGAAAAACCCGGTAAGTGCTCGCCATCATTAAGCTTATAGTCTGGTTTTAACTGACTTGGATACCACATATTAAGGCGGGGTTTCTTCATGCGTTTTGCGACCCATCTAGCTAACATTATGTCAGTGAGATGCATTAGCCGACCATCTATGCCTGAGTACCACTGTCCGCTCACATTTGCCGTTACAATTTTACACCCAGTTAATTTTCTTAATTTGTTTGCAGCTCCTGCATGATCAGGGTGCATATGTGTTACCACCACTAAAGATAAATCATCAAACTCACGTTGTAATGTTTGCGTAATGAAATGTTTTAGCAGCGTAATATCTGAGCGACAACATCCATCAAGCAGCAGTAACTTCTCAGGATACTCGGCGAGTAGTATTGTTTGGATATGTCCGTTGATGTGATGAAGTTTTATGATAAATATGTACTGCATAAATTTAATTTCGCTGAACATAGTAAAAGAATAAATAGACAGACGCACGATTTTTAATTCATTCGAAATTCAATTTTCAAACATTAGTTTGAAAGTCATACATAAAAGATAAAGGTTCAGTTTCGATAGATGAGAATAATTCAGATTGATAAATTTTAAACGACCAATTTATAACGACAAATTGCAGACGAAAAAAAACCTTAACATAGCTGTTAAGGTTTTGTCCCTTCCTGGCGGAATGGATGGTGTCGACTGTTGAAGTCTAAAACGAACTATTTCACTATAGTCATTTCATCAACTATGTTACCAGCACCGTCAATGTGCTCCATTGTCCAAAGCATAAACGGTACGCTAGTATGGATTGCACGCTTAAATTTAGGATCGTAATCCCAATCGCCAATGATTGATTCGTACACACCATCAAAAACTAAGCCAACAAATTCTCCATTGCCGTTTAGTGTTGGTGAGCCTGAGTTACCACCGGTAATATCAAGTGTAGATAAATAGTTAACGGGTACTGAATTTAAACTTTCACGTTTATAATTGCCAAAGTCTTTTTTAGCGATTGCAGTGCGAATGTTTTCAAACAAATCGAATTCATGATCACCTGCTACATACTTAGCTAACATACCTTCTAATGTGGTGAAAGGTGTCGCTGTTAAACCATCTTGTGGCGAGTAACCTTTTACATTACCGTAAGTAATACGTAAAGAGCTGTTTGCATCAGCATAAACAGGTTCACCTTTACTTTTCTTATAAGCAATCATCGCCTTCATAAATTGTGGGCGAATTTGAGCCAATTTACCGGCCAGATCTTCGGCTTCTTGTTCAAGTTTTTGGTCATTTTCATATTGCGATACGGCAAATTGAATGTATGGGTCTTTGCTACTTTTAAATTCTTCAACGGATTTGTTCATCCATGCTAGGCGAACACTTTCTTCGTCAAGCTGTGTTTCACTGTGCATTTTATCTAATTTAGCAGAGAGCTTTTTAGCGTCGAAGGTTTTGTCTAAACCAAAGAATTGATCAAAGGTTGTATTTCTCTCTGAAAGTGGAAACTCTGCATATTGCGCCATAAAGTGTCTTAACACTGCTTTATCTACGTTTGCATCGTAACGACGGTTTACACGTTTCATGCCTTGCGTGAAACGGTTCATGTCACGTTCTTGATAACCTTGCTTACGCTCTGTACCAGGTTTGTTTTTTTCATTGGCTAAACGGTATAAACGCTTTGAAACGCCGATTAAGTTAGTGCGGCCAATGTAGGCTAAGATGAGATCTCTCTCTTGATTTTCTTGCCCTTTAGTAATTAATGTATCGAGTTCGGTTAATGTTTTACCGTACTTTTGTTTACGTTTTTTGGAAGCGTTTATCCAAGTTTGTAATTCTTTTAGCTCTTGCTGTTTACGTGAAAGCATATCGCCTTTATGGAAGCTTTCAATCATAGAGCCATAATTTTTAGCGTAATTTGCTAAGCCAGCTAACGTACTTTCATACTTAATGCGAGCTTCACTACCCGCTTCGGCAGTTGATTTGATAACGTCGATGTATTCTTCACGGTAACGTTTAGCGGTTGGATAGACTAAGTTAAATTGATTTTCAACTTCTTGTGCGTTGCGGTAACGATTGGTTCTACCTGGGTAGCCCAAAACCATTACATAGTCACTTTCTTCAACACCGTTAGCATTTACTTTTAAGAATGTTTTAGGTTCAAACGGTACATTGTCTGCAGCGTAATCTGCTGGCTTACCATCTTTGTTGACATAAGCACGATAGAATGACCAATCACCAGTGTGACGTGGCCACATCCAGTTATCGGTATCGCCACCAAATTTACCAATGTTTGAAGGCGGTGCATAAACTAAACGCACGTCTCGAATGGCGAGTTGTTTAATAAGGAAGTATTCTAAGCCGCCGTGAAAGCTGTAAACTTCACAACGATAGTCTTGTGATGTTTCACATTGCTGAACTAATACTTTTTCATTTTTCTCAATGGCTTTGAAATAATCTTTGCCAGTAACAGACTTAGCAATAGAGCCTGTCACTTTATCTGTGACATTGGTCAATGACTCTGTAACGTAAATACGAGAGCCTGGCGCTGCTTGTAGTTCATCAGACATTTTTTTTGCGACAAAACCTTGTTTTAATAAGTTTTCTTTTTCTGTCGAATTGTATTGAATTGAACCATAGGCACAGTGATGGTTAGTGACTACTAAACCTTTTTCAGATAAGAATGAAGCCGTACAACCTCCAAGACTAATAATTGCGTTCATCGGAAATTGATCTAAATTTTCCATTTGCGTAGGGTCTAGTTTTAGCCCTGCTTTTTTAAGCTTACCACTTATTTCTTGTAATTGGTGTGGTTGCCACATACCTTCATCAGCTGCAGCTGTTCCGGCAAGCAGTAAAGATGTTAAGGACAATGCCTTTAACATTTTTTTATATAACATGTTCATTCTTCCTAGGTTAATTCCAAATTTATTATTATTTGCCATACCATTTAATCTGAAATTCTAAGAAAAGTAAAAGAATTGTTATACTATAACATTAATGATTGTTCGGGGTTCTGTAAATATATTAAAACACCCTTATGGTTTTTTGTTCAAAACTATATCGAAGAAGAAGAGTTTTTACTTGCTCATACCCTGTTTGAAAAACAACTCACAAGTCCAGTTAAAATGGTATTAAAAGCAGGTGTATACCAAGCACAACAGCAAAATGAACTTGCTATGCCTTTACTAAAAAAAGCATTTGAACTCGCTCGATTAGATTATGATATTTATACCGGATTACGTGCTGCTTTAGGTTTATATCGATTAACGAAGACTATACCTAATACTCAAGCCAAGTATTGGGCTTATTTAGAAAAAAATGCAGAGGAAAACTGGCTGAAGGAACATAATGTTATTACAGCCAGTGAATAGTTTTTTATATAAGGGTTAATGTAAATTTAGCCATTATTACAAATGATAAAGCCTGCTGGACAAGTAAAATCAGTATAGGTGTCTGTGGCATTATTAAACTCATTGATGGTCAATTGACGAGATGAATGTCCGTCAATAAGGCGTTCAACATTTATTGGTAATGCCTCCATTGCTTTTCTAAAAACTACCATGTCTTTATGTACTCTTGGCATTGCGGTTTTAAGCTGAGTTTCGAAATGATCTTCTGCAAATACCAGTTTGGCAGCGGGTACATATACTAACAAATAATTATCGGCATGCAGGGTGGCAATATTATATATTTCGACAGCGCCATTACCCAGTGAGGACTTATCTTTTATCAGCACTATATTATTTTTTCCAGCCTCTTCATTGATACTTTTATTGATAGGGGCCAAGTGTTGTTTAACGGTAATTACTTTGGCTCCAAGTGCTACCGCTTCTTTTAGTGATGGAAAATGTTCATCGTGGTGATGAGTTGAAATCATATAATTTAACGGTTTTTCAACACCAGTAATTTTTTTTAACGCTTCAAACTTTTCAGTTAATCCACTATGACCGCCTGATGCAATAAAATAATCTCCAGCATCAACAAAGAGTGTAAAAGAGCGCTCTTTACCTATGTGATAAACGTTTTCAGCGAGCTTATTAACGACTAACTCCGAGGAGTTTAAGACCGGTCCCCAATTGGTATATCCCATAGGTACAGCAAAGGCCTCTTCTAAGTTAGGGTTAACTGTTACATTTCGTTCAAGAGAAACTAAGCGTGTTTGACCGCCAACTGTAAAATTTAAGTCTTGAGCAAAAATAAGCCCTCCGGATTTTTTATGATTAGAAAAAGCGTAACTGATTTCACCGGCACTAGGATGTTGACGTACCATTTTTGAGATAAGACCTAACTGCTTATCAATAAAAATTGTATATTCAGCGCCGACTCCAATTTTAACGTTTAACTTTTGGTGAAGTGACCCTAAGTAGAAAGCTTCACCTTGATAACTAACCTTAGTGTTATTTTTACTTAAAGAGCGGGCTATCATTGTGTCACTTTGACGAATGATAGAGTCACCTGTTGAATGGTAAGTTACCCAGTTTTCTTGAGCGTATTTGTTATTTAAAATATCGTAGATTCGCCCCTGATTTCCATCAAATATAAATTTTTCTAAGTCTGTTGACGTCCTAGACACTCGCCATGAAAGCATGCTTTTTCGTTTGTTTTCAAAATCTATTGTTAATACTTCATTAATTCTAAAAAAACCTGGTTGCTCAGGGCTCTCACCTTGACCAGAAGAAATCATTTTATTGTGATCGGTAATTGAAATACTTTTAACGAATGTTAATGATTTACCTCCATAGGTTTCGGTTACTTTTGAAATAATAGTACTTTCAATCAGGCTTTGTTTTTCGTTAGCTACGTTTGATTTTTGGCTTTCGGCGATTGTTGCTGTACTTGCCAGCAAGCAAAATAGAGCATAATACTTTCTTTTGGTGAAATTCATGAATTCTCCTTATTAATAGGCCTAGAAGAATAAATTAGGGGCGATAGAAAATCTTAATCAAAATCTATTACTTTGAAGTGATAGAATTTGAATAGAAAAGTTTGACAGAAAAAAACTACGAGATTGACGATATGCTTGAGTGAAAGGCCTTTTAACTAAATGATGCATCAAATAGAAAGTATCTTGCAATAGTTGATGTTGGGATTTCTGTTGCTAAATTTACAGTGTCATTAACTCTGTTACTCATTTTTTATTAATTGTTATTAACGGTAAAGGGTCAAATATTATTTTAATCGAACAAATTAATAAATAAACGTTATACCAATAGAAGACCAACCATCCCCTTATTTACTTATACTGCTCAGTGTACTCTAAAGGTGCGTATTTTGTGATTATGCACCTTACTTGTATGACTGGAAAACTCTAACAGCAGTGCCACTTAATTGCATTTACCTAAGCCAACCAATTACATTTAACGATGCCACAATTTTTCGGCCTTATTAAAGCTGCACCTTTGGATAAATTGAACCTTCTAATGCACACTTCTGCCACAGACTGTGTGAAAACTTTTTGATCACTTTTTCGAATAACTACCTGATAGTTATGATCAATCGGTCTTAACCTTATCCACAAATAAAATACACGTTTGCTATACTTATCAGTAAGTTAATCTTTATTGGCAAGTGTTATGTCTGGCTTTATTAAAGGTGTAAATCGTTCACAAGCAACACTCTTTCCTGAATCTCTCAATGACTTTGTTAATGCTGAAAATACCGTCAGAGTCATTGATGTGTTTATCGAAGCATTGGACTTAGCTGAATTAGGTTTCGCGGGTGTAATAACCAAATCAACAGGTCGTCCTAAGTATCACCCTGCTGTCATGTTAAAGCTGTATCTCTATGGTTATCTTAATCGAGTTCAATCCTCTAGAAGACTAGAAATTGAAGCCAATCGCAATATTGAACTGATGTGGTTACTTGAAAGGCTAGCGCCTGATTTCAAAACCATTGCTGATTTTAGAAAAAATAATGCTAAGGGGATTAAGCATGTTTGCCGGACGTTCGTTCAGCTATGCCGACAACTTAATATGTTTGATGAAGGTGAGATTGCCATTGATGGCAGTAAATTTAAAGCCAGTAACAACAAAGATAACAATTACACACCAAAGAAAATGGCCTTTCATATTGAACGTCTTGAGAAACATATTAGTAACTATTTAGAAAAACTAGACAGAGCTGATGAAGAGCAACACAGCCCTCAAACAATCAAGGCAACGCAAGAAACCATTAACAATTTAAAACAAAAACTCGCTGAATTACAAGCATTAGAAAAAGAAGTTAAAGACCATCCCGAAAAACAAATATCCACCACTGATCCAGATTCAAGGTTGATGAAAACTCAAGGTATGACTAGAGTCGTCAGCTACAACATTCAAAGTGCTGTTGATACCAAACATCACCTAATCATTGCACATGAAGTGACAAATACGACTGACCGTGGGCAACTCTGCCCTACAGCCATTTTGGCTCAACACGCACTAAAAAGAAAAGACCTAACCGTTATCGCTGATAAAAGCTACTTCAGCGGCAAAGATATTAAAGACACACAAGATGCGGGTATGACACCATTAGTCCCTAAAGGTGATACCTCAGGCAGCGAGAAAAAAGGAATATTTAATCGTTCGAAGTTTACATATGATAAAGAAAAGGATGTATTTATTTGCCCCAATAACGAAGTGTTAACGCCCGGAAAAACAATGACAAAAAATGGCGATATGTATCAAATTAATTACCGAGCAAGACTTAAAACCTGTCGAGCCTGCTCATTGAGCTCTAAGTGTACAAAAAGTTCGACCCCGAGAAAGTTAACAAGATGGGAGCATCAAGACTGTATTGATAACATGGATAAATTAATGAAAAATCGGCCTGACCTCATGTTAATCAGAAAGCAGACCGTTGAACATCCGTTCGGTACGATTAAGTGCTGGATGGGTATGACGCATTTACTCACTCGTCGATTTAAAAATGTCCGAACCGAAATGAATCTCCATGTTCTGGCTTATAACTTCAAACGGATGTTAAGTATAATGGGTAATCAAGGCTTAATAAACGCTATAAAGGCCACGATATAGACTCTAGCCTTATCTTTTTATATTTAAACTCGCACCTATCCAAAAAATAAATAAACGTAGAGCTATAAGGTATTTTTAAGTTTATAAAGGAGTAATTAGTTTTTACACAGGCTGGCCACTTTGCTGACCTAAATTAGCCCTCAAAATTAGACAAATTTATGTTCACTTAGATACGGTATAGTCCTTTAAGTCTGAATAAACCTATAATTAGGATGTTCAGATCATGTGCCTATTTCATACGAATATTGATACG
>CAJWBY010000129.1 GCA_913020705.1 uncultured Colwellia sp. | reverse complement strand
AAAATGAGCAGGAAGCGTCTTTAGACCGTAAGATGATGGCGGTATTGAGTAAAGCGGATGTCAGTACTTTAACCGATATTTTATTGCCGTTAATGCGGGCGTATGCTGAGTCTTTGGTATCAGGTGTTGAGCAGATTGATTTAATGCAGCAGTTTGATAAATTTCAGCTCACTGAAGCGTTATGGCGAGAACTCGCAACGGAATATGGCTATGAGAGTGTTAAGCCGTCTTTAGCTGATTTTATCTTGAAGTTATTTTGTACCGATTTATGGAGCCAAATTGAGACCGCTGAACGTGATTGGTTATTAAATAATGTATTGAAAACCCGTTCAGGTCAGGCAACCGCATTGGCGTTTATGGCAAGTTGGCGTAATGATCGGCGTTTTGCTGAGGATTATAATGCGATTGCCGCCTCTTTAAGTCGCTCATTAGAGGTAAATACACAATGCCAGCATTATCAAGCGAGTCAGTTGGTGGAATGTAAGACTTTTGAAGCGATTGAACAGGTGATTATTCGAGCGTTAACGGCTGATATTTTAGATACCAGCCAGCGTTTAGATCGGGTGCAATTTGAGCGTATTATTTCTACCCGTTTGTTAAGTCATTGGTGTGTGGTACGCCCTGAATATGCGGCACTGTATCAAGCATTACGTCATGCAGAGCAATTATTTTTTCTACGCGAAAGTCATGTTGATGGTTTTCATTATTCATCAGTAAAAGAAATGTATCAGGCGTATGAGAAAGATTTATATGTGTTTGATCAGTCGTACCGTTTATTCAATGAACATGTTGCGACCGTATTAAGTAAAGGCTCTGATATATTGCGTCAATTAGACGAGGCAGTCGAAAAGCTGTACAGCCAGTGGTATTTATACGAATTAGGTTTGGCATGGGATCGTTTATTGGATGCTGAACAGTGTTTACAGCATTGGCGTTTAGAGGGGATTAAATCGCAATCGAGTTTTTATCAACGTGAAGTGGCGATACGTTTACAAAATAAGCAGACTAAACGGGTATTTGTGATTATTTCTGACGCCTTGCGTTATGAGGTAGCACAGGAATTAAATGCCGTGGTAAACAGTGAAAAGCGTTTCAAAGCGACGTTAAGTTCTCAATTAGGGGTCTTACCCAGTTATACGCAATTAGGCATGGCAGCTTTATTACCACATAAACAATTAGCCTACCAAGGTGATGTGGTGCATGCCGATGGTCAGTCCACACAAGGTTTAAAAAATCGGGGTGCTATTTTAAAGGCAGTGAAAGGCATTGCGGTGAGTTCAAAACAGTTAATGCAATGGAGTAATGAGGAAGGGCGTGAACACATTGCAGATGCGGCGGTGGTGTATATTTATCACGACACCATTGATGCGATTGGTGATAAATTAGCCACGGAAGAAAAAACCTTTGAGGCGTGTCGAACGACTGTTAATGAATTGAAAGATTTAGTGGCACGGGTGATTAACCGACTTAACGGCAGTCGTGTGTTAGTGACTGCAGATCATGGTTTTTTATTCCAACAGCAAGCGTTATCAGCAGCCGATAAAACCGTCTTAACACAAAAACCTAATCATACGATTGAAGCAAAGAAACGCTATATTATCGGAAAGCAGCTTCCTTCTGATGCGTATTGTTGGCATGGAAAGATTCAACACACCGCACAAGGTAGTGATGAGACTGAATTTTTAATGCCTAAAGGTTCACAACGTTTTCATTTTATCGGGGGTTCACGTTTTGTGCATGGCGGAGCGATGTTACAAGAAATTTGTGTGCCGGTGATAGCGATTGAAACCTTACGCGGTGATAAAATAACTCAACATGAACAGAAGCCTGTCGGTGTGGTAGTTAAGACTCAGCCCATTAAGATGGCAAGCAATATTGATAAAATTAACTTTCTTCAAACAGACCCCGTGGATGGAAAATATATAGGCAGATCCTTAGATATTTTTATTGTTGATAGTAAGGGTAACTCTGTTTCTAGCTGTGAAACCTTAAACTTTGATAGTACCAATCCGTTAATGGATCAGCGTACTCAAGCAGTGCGTTTAAAACTTATTGGCTCGAACTTTGACCGAGGGGACTCTTATACGCTGATATTAAATAATAGCGTCACCCAAACCTGTCACAATAAATATCCCGTGACCATTGACCTTGCCTTTCAAGATGATTTTTTCTAATGAGTAACCACTGATAATGAGCATGATTTTAGATAAAGACCTCACTAATGATGAAGATTTAGACACCTTACTTAATCGTCATTTTAAAGGTCGGGTGGTGAGAAAAGACCTGACCAAGCAATTAAAAGAAGGGGCGAATGTTCCGGTGTATGTGCTGGAATATCTCTTGGGAACGTACTGTGCATCTGATGATGCTGAAATTGTTGCTGAAGGTTTAAACAGTGTTAAAAAGATTTTAGCTGAGAACTATGTTCGACCTGATGAAGCAGAAAAGATTAAATCACTGATTCGAGAACGGGGTAGTTATAAAGTGATTGATAAGGTTAGCGTTAAGCTGAATCAATCTAAAGATATCTATGAAGCCCGTTTGTCTAATCTGGGTTTATCAGATGCTTACATTCCCATTGAAGTGGTAAAAGAGAATGAAAAACTCTTTATGGGCGGTATTTGGTGCATTATCACGGTGCAGTATTTTTTTGAAGAAGGGCAACGAGCCTCGCCTTTTTCGATTGCTAATTTAAAAGCCATTCAAATGCCAAATATGGATATGCAGGCTTTATTTGATGCACGGACACATTTTAAAACCAGCGAATGGTCTGATGTTCTATTACGCTCTATTGGCATGGAGCCGGTTAATTTAGATGAGCGTGCTAAGTTACATTTATTAGCCCGTATGATTCCTTTTGTCGAAAATAATTATAACGTCTGTGAATTAGGTCCTAGAGGCACAGGGAAGAGTCATGTCTACAAAGAATGCTCACCCAATAGCTTATTAGTCTCAGGCGGGCAAACCAGTGTGGCTAATTTATTTTATAACATGACTACACGCAAAGTCGGCTTAGTCGGTTTATGGGATGTGGTGGCATTTGATGAAGTAGCCGGTATTAATTTTCATGATACTGACGGCATTCAGATCATGAAAGATTATATGGCATCAGGCTCTTTTGCCCGTGGGCGTGATTCTATTGAAGCCAGTGCTTCAATGGTCTTTATTGGTAACATTAATCAAAGTGTCGAAACACTGGTTAAAACTAGCCATTTACTAGCCCCCTTTCCAGAGAAAATGATTGATACCGCGTTCTTTGACCGTTTTCATGCCTATATCCCCGGTTGGGAAATCCCTAAAATGCGTCCCGAATTCTTCACTAATCATTTTGGCTTGATTACAGACTATATGGCAGAGTACATGCGGGAAATGCGTAAACGTAATTTTTCCAATGCCATCGATCAATATTTTAAATTAGGTAATAACCTTAATCAGCGTGATGTCATCGCAGTTAGACGCACGGTCTCAGGGCTGATTAAGCTGCTATATCCTCATGGTGAATTTGATAAAGAAGCCCTTAGAGACTGTTTAGTCTACGCCTTAGAATCAAGACGACGGATTAAAGAGCAACTAAAAAAATTAGGCGGCATGGAATTTTTTGATGTGCATTTTAGTTATTTAGACAATGAAACCTTAGAAGAATTTTTTGTTAATGTGCCAGAACAAGGCGGTAATAAACTTATTCCAGAAGGCTTATCAAAGCCTGGTGTTGTACATTTAGTTACAAAAGGAGATGCAGGACAATTAGGTTTATATCGTTTTGAAACACAAATGATGGCAGGTACTGGACGGCATACGGTTTCAGGTTTTGGTTCACATGTTGCCGCAAAAGAAGCGATTCGTGTTGGTTTTGACTATTTCAAAGGTAATTTAAACCGCATTAGTCTGGTTGAGAAATTTTCAGACTATGAATTCCATTTACACATTATTGAGTTATATCAATCGGGAGCAAGTACACAGACGAGCCTTGCTGCTCTTATTGCATTTTGTTCAGTACTCATGAAAAAACCTGTACAAGAACAAATGGTGGTTTTAGGGAATATGACCTTAGGCGGTGTGGTTAATCCTGTTGAAGATTTAGCCGGTAGTTTACAAATGGCAATGGACAGCGGTGGTACAAAAATACTATTACCTATGGCCTCTGCTGCTGATATTCCTACTGTGCCTGCTGAATTGTTTTCTAAATTTCAAATTAGCTTTTATGCTGACCCCGTTGATGCCGTATATAAAGCATTGGGTGTTCAATGAGTACTGAAAAAATATGGGTGCTATATCATGCCGATTGTATGGATGGTTACGCTGCTGCATGGGCTGCATGGAAAAAATTTGGCGATCAAGCAACTTATAAAGCGGTAAGACATTATCAGCCAATACCTCAGTTTGATGAGGGTGCAACATTATATATTTTAGATTTTTGTTATCCAGTAGATGTTTTATTATTAGCGGCTAAGAAAGCAAAAAGTATTGTGGTGTTAGACCATCATATCAGTGCAGAACAAAGCTTTTTAGCCTATGACGGGTCCTTACCAGCATCACTCACCCTGAATTTTATTCAGCATCAAAGCGGCTGTATGATTGCATGGGATTATTTCCATGATACAGCGACACCACCGCTTCTGTTAAAACATATTGAAGATCATGATTTATGGCGTCATGAATTAAAAGAAACCGAAGCAATTTGTAAAGCGTTATATCTACGTTTACCCTTACGTTTTGAGTATTTTGAAGCCTTGAAATTACCAATCTTACAAAAAGAAGGGCGTATTTTATTGAAACAACATCAATTAATAGTGCGTCGTTTAGTCAATGCAAAACATAGCTTTGAACTGCTAGGTGCTAAAGGTTTAGCTGTCAATGCTTCAGGTATGTTTTCCAGTGATGTGGGTCATGCATTAGCAAAACAATCGGGTACTTTTGGCATGACGTATTTTTATCATGGTAAAAAACAACAGTTTGAATGTGGATTGCGTTCTATAGGTGATTTTGATGTATCTAAGCTGGCAATGAATTTTGGTGGGGGTGGACATAAAAATGCTTCAGGGTTCAGTCTATCGAAAGCTAAATTTTTAGCGTTGTTTTCATAATTCGGGTAAATTATTTAAGTTCATGGTTGTCGATTGAAAAATACTTAATGAGATTTACATTACTGAATTACCGTACTTAATTGGGCTTCCCGTCTAAGCCGGGACACCAAATATTTCAACAGGTTACAAAAAACAGCCTTATCCATCTTTAAATCTGTATTTTCTAGGAAAAGGTAGTTATGTGATATTCAGTTTTGTCCCGGCTTAGACGGGAAGCCGGTTTATTGGGCGAATGTTGAAGTAATGATATTGTAAATACTACTACACTTAAACCCCGTCCACTTTGAAATACATAACAAATTCGGAAAGATAATCCGTAAACAGCACATAACCCAAAAAGCCGTAAAAAAACTGCCCCTTTAAACGGCCGCTGATTTTTTACGTTAGATATTTTGTCTTTTGTAGCGAAAAACCCCGCCGTTTAGGGCGAGGATGTAAGCGGCTCAACTGTATATTGTTCGTAGTATAATATTTTTTGTGTTAATGTCTTTCAATCACTACCTGTACACTGTCTAAAACCATCTTATTTAGCTTCTTATGTCTATTTTGTATGCTTTTAGTAAATGATATACTGGTAGTTTTGCTAGACAGTATAGCCATTGTGCTATTAACCACATTTTTACTTTGTCTAAAAAAATCATAGAGAACAGCGATAGCTTCTTCATCATTTTTTTTGATTATAAAAAAATGCGATGATTCTAAATGTTTAGGATCAATATTATCAGGATTAACATTAATATTTTTTAAAAATATCATCGCGTCTTTTTTACTTACAAGAGTAATAAATTCTTGTGCTTCTTTTTTTCGTTGCTCAAAAGAACCTCTTAATTTAGCTTCACCCATAAAACTCTCATCTTTAACGTATATTGAATATAGTGCTTACTGTCATTATAATTTATGATACTATTCATGTGCAATTAAAAGTGAGGGTAATTCTAAAAGTATAAAGCAACCAGCAATTTCCGGGCAACTCTGAAATCCCCGAGTAGTGGGTGCAAATAACCAAACGACACTAAAGTTCCACGAGATTTTAAATTTTTGAACGTTGTCTAGCCGTTATCAAATTATGCTTTTTCTGGTCAAAGGAATTTGATTTTTCAAATGAAAAGCTATTGGATTTTGTGGGCTTAGTCTCTCCTAAAAAGAAGAGTTGAAAAAGTTGCTATTTTTGGGAAGCCCATATCTGCCTTGAACTCCAATGAGATAAGGGATTAACTAAAATCTCGTGGAACTTTAGTGTCGTTTGGTTAATTGCACGCATGATTGGGTGTACAGAAGTATTCAAACTCATTTTTGAACCATGAGTACATACCCCCCGCCTACATACGATAAGGGAAATGTACTCTGATTAATGTTTATAACTGAACCTTGTGGAATGAAATATGAATGTTTTATTTCATCCTAATTATGCTCGTTTTCAGAAAAAAATAATATGTATATACTCTACTTATACCTCGTTGAGATTCACCTAGAAATATGTAACAGCTCCTATACACGTTCTTATGAAAGATATCTTTTCAGCTTTGCATAGTCTGATTCATCTGGTTTGAGCAAACTAATTCCACATTTTTGACGTTTTTCATCATATTTTTTATAGTCAAACGCTTCGATCTTGACCCATTTATTAGCCGTTTTTTTGTAAGTGATTCCAAATGTATTTTTACAGAGCCTAGAGAATGTGGTCATTAATTTTCGATCAGAAATTTTATTATTAGCAAGCTCTTTATCTAATACGGTCAGATTAATATTACAAACCTTGCTGAATTTTGTTTTATCCTTACATAGTCTTTTCAAGGTGTTGCGTATATAAAGGAGGCTTGGGTTACGTATCATTCCATCTATGGCTATCAGTAGATCCTTTTTATCCGAGAAATTATCTTTCTTTGTTTCTAGTGATATAAGCTCACGATCTAGTGTTTTTAGTATTCGCTGATCTGTTCTTACAATTTCGTAACTAGTTAATATTTGACAAGATTCATGTTTTACCTTTAATTTTTCCCATGTATCGATCTCAGCATCTTCAGCAAAAAGCAATGTCATATTGAGTCGTTCAACGTCACTGCTGTCTCTTTGCGTTTTATTGCTTTTTTGATTCAATGAATTTCTATTTTCCTCAAAGGATAATATCAATTTTATATTTGCTTGATGTATTCGCTCAACAGCCTCTTTTTTGTATTGATCGTTAACAACAGACTTATTATTTGTAGGCTCAACCTTATTGTTAGCAGACCATGTGATGTCATAGCCTTTATGCTGCATCATCCGAATAAAAATCTCTAATTTATTGCTATCAACTTGTTTGTTTTGTTGATCTCTCTTGAGCTTGTACTTATCGAGGGACGTAACATCACTGTAGTATTGTGCTTCGGTATCAAGTAGAGGTTCTTCATATTTGTTAATATCTGCTAAAAATATATGTAATGTTTTAGTCAGTCTATTTCTATTAGCCATTTGAGAGTAATGTTGTAAGCATTGATGACCGCTAAAGTAGCAAAAAGCATCTTCTTTCACAGATTCAGTTAATGACACACCACTGGCAATCACAGGGGTTGCTAAAAGAACTTTGTATGTAATAAGCGATTTACTTAAATCGCTCATAAATTCGGAATTATACTTTCTAAAATCATCCCCTCCTTTGTTCGCACCGTGCAATAATGCAATAGATTTTCTCGCTATTCCTGCTTGTATTAATTGGATTTCTATTTTATAAGCCATTTCTTTTGAATCACACATGATAGTAGTGCAGCCGTTTTCATCAACATTTGATGAAGTAGAACAGGTACGAATCATTACCTCTAGCCATTCATCTATTTTTGAATACATAACGACTTTAGGTTTCTTATAGAGTGTAAAATTAGATTCAATTCTATATACATCAGGCCTAATCGACGTTATAAAATCAATCACTGCTTGATTACAGTTAGCATCCGCGATATAAATGATAGGTATGTTTTTTATTAACAAAATGATCTCTTTATATAGCTCTAAACGCAATGGTTCCTCAATATGGTTACCATTCACCAAGGCGTCAAAAACACTCAATATTTCATCAATGAAGCAAACATCTACGCTTTCATTAAACGTTGAAATGATGTATTTATTCAATGAATTCAAGCAAGAAACAAGACGGTTATTGTGTCTTCCCTTTGACAATAGGCCTGCGTTTATTTTATAGTGCGTAGAATCAAGCACACGAGCCATCTCATCACATAAAGCTTCACTGGCACTGATTGCTAAAAAACGTCCAGAATAATCATTGAAAGCTGTTTTTATGCGTTGTGTCTTCCCACTGCCTTCTGGATCAAACATACAAAATACACCGTGTGTTTTAATCATTGACTCCTCAAAACTAATGGTTTCCAGTGATGTTACGCAGAATGATTGTTGCATCACCTTTTGAACGTTATTGTCTAATTTTTTAAAATCCTGTATTATAGATGGCGTTTTATTAATTAAAGATTCAATATGTTTTTGAAAGTCAGGATATTGTGTTGTGAATTTTTGTTTTTTATGACCCATCACATGACTGGCAACATTGTAAATATTAACGCCTCCTAGCATATATGCTTGATAATTCTTAGCGACATAATCATTTGCAATAAGGGTTATTTCTCGTTTTTTGTCGTGTAACGTAGAGCCATTGAAGACATCAGTTATTTCAGTAGGTGAGCGTTGTATTTGATCATATTTGAAGTTCAAACTTTTAAGGGTGTTATGGATTCGTGTGGTATACCTACTCACTGCAATAAGCCATAGACCATCTAAATTAGGACAATAAATAGAAAATTCACCTTTAGGACATATTTGATGCAACACATTTGAACATTTTTTTGCATCATCATGGTTAGCGACCCCATAAGCAGTATGTCCTGCGGCAACAACATCATCAACTTCATTGAAATGACATAGAACGTTGAGTGACCCTTTTCCCTGTTTCAAATAAATAAGTTTATCTTTATCCAGTCGAAATACCTTACCATCAGCAGTAAAAATACCAGAATTTACATTAAGACAACTAGTCAGCATACGTTCCCCTGCGTCTAATTTATTACTGCTGATCTTAGTTTTGAAAGCTTTTATTTCATCTGCGGTGAAGGTATCAGAGGTATCATTTTCAATAATAACGGGGTTATCGAGTCCACATTGATATCCGTCTTCACATGCCTTTGTTTCTGTTCTTCTTGTAAAATGATTATCACCAGCAGCATCACAGATTGAGTCTGAAATTTTCATCAAATCAACATATAAAGACTTATCTAAAACGCCTGCATTTACTAGCCCTCCGAGCATCATAAAGGAATTATATCGAGCTGTATGATATCCGCCTTGCTTTGGATTTTCTAACATCGAAGAAATTGTTTTGAAAGTCATGTTGTTGCTTACAGTAAACGGTTGATGGCTATGATTAACACTTCCAGTAGACTGATATTTAACAGAACTTTTTGTATTTTTAGATCTTTGTTTGGTCTTATTGGGATCAATAAAATTAGGATTTAATTCGAAAGGTATTGCATTGGGGTTATAAAATAAATCAGGGTCATGGCATAAAAAACACGCCCTCCTAACATCTTTTCCTGATGTATCAAGTCCCATTTGCTCTTTCACTGTATTTTTTGATTCATCAAGTGCTATTTTTTTCTCATAAAAATAAGCATATATTTGTGCAAATGCAAAATTATTATCGTCATTCGATTTTATAATTCCAGACGGTAGTACCGCTATAGCTTTTAAACCGTCACCAGAGGTACGAAGGCCTTTCCCACTCGGACTAATCCATACAGCTTCGATAAACGGTAGCTTCATTAGAATTGATTGTACTTCGTCAATATTTGGTAAATTATCAAAATCTAAAATTATTCGTGATGAAGATTTCAAGAAGGTCGCATTTGTAACAGATTCATTATTGTTAAATATGCCGCTAAATGAAACAACAGGTAATTTACTTTTTGCTTTTTTATAGGCATTTTCATCAGGAAGACAATTACGCACATCATCAGTTTTATCTTTGAATTTACCTGATCTTATATCATCATAGACCTCAATAATGTTTATAGGCTTATGTTCTTTAGGATTTGTTATTGGAGATATTTTGCTTGTAAATAAACAAACTTGTATATTTTTTTTCATATAAATGCCCTTAAGGAAAAATTCACACGTGTGTGAAATATAGTTAAAGAGTGAATTAGATTGCATGGTTAAATTCTTATTCGTTTCTATTAGTTATACAAAAAAAAATCATGAAATCATGAAATCATCAAATTTTTTTTAATTTTCAGGGCAATCTCATAAAAAATACGTTAAAAAGGTGAGTTAAATCGTTTTGAGTGGGGTTTGGTTCTGAAATATGAAATGAGGTATAAAGTATTGGAAGTTGCTGAAGATGATGGTTAGTCGGCAGTTAGGGCGTTATTAGATGAATTAATTGCTAAGGATGAAGCAGAAGGTAGTTGATGTGCCTGATAGGGCGATTATTTGCCTAATGGTTTTACTTTTAACATCGCCACGGCGAAATCATCATACGACTGCAAAACCTTTTGTTTGGTAATTCCCCAATATCTCAAATACACGCCTTAATGGAACGATTACTGATATTCTTATCAAGGCGTTAAAACATTATTACGATGACTTAGATTATGTTGTTCACATTATCGTATGGGTGAATGTGCGAATTAATCGGCTGACCTCAATAAAATATTACGCACCGTAGACGCATGCCATTGACCGCCTCTTCGTGTCTTCATGCCTAGTGTGTTGAGTTCTATTGCAACTGCACTCATTGAAAGTCCATTATTACGATAGTTTGTAATCACTGTCATTACATTATCTGCAAAATCACTGGCAAGTCGCTTATTGGTCGCATTGCTCTTTAATCGTGCTTCATCTAAATTTGTTTGATTGCCTAATGTAACGCCACGGTTTTTTAGTGCCTGTAATGCTGCTTTGGTTCGTGTGCTAATAAGTTCACGTTCCTTTTCAGATAATGCCGCATATAAGTGAAGCATAAACGTGTCGGCATCTTTCCCCAACTGAGCGACCATAAAAGGCGTTTTGCTTTCCATTAGAGATGAAATGAATGCCACGTTCCGTCCTAAGCGATCAAGTTTTGATACGATAATAGAGCAACCTTCATTTTTCGCCATTGCTAATGCTTGTTTGAGTAGGGGGCGTTTGTCTAAAGCATCAACACCTTTTCCTGTTTCCGTTTCTGAGAACACTTGAATTAATTCTAAATTTTCATTATCACAAAATTCGTTTATTTCGGATTGCTGTGCATCCAGTCCGAGTCCACTTTTACCTTGCTCTTTGGTTGATACCCTTAGGTATGCGATTGCTTTGTCAGTCATGGTTATGGGTGCTCTATTGTTGGATATAAGATTGATATACATATTATAAACGGTCGTTTATAGTTTGTATAACAAGAAAATTATCGCGGTTTTTGTTCCTTTTCATGCGTCGACTCCTCAATGAAGATTAATAATTTTTAATGATTGTAATTAATTGTTGCTTTTTGCGACAAATTGTCGCATCATAGAAAGTAATAATCCCATCTTTAAAAAATTAAAAGGAAATACTATGGCTACTAGCGTAAGGTTAGATGACGGGTTTGTTAATCATGCTAGAGTTTATGCAGAAGCTGAAAGCAGATCATTACCCAAGCAAATTGAATATTGGGCTAAAATTGGACAAATGATGGTTGATAATCCTGACCTTTCTTATCAGTTTGTGCATGAAACATTACTAGCGTCCGAAGAAGTTAAACAAGGGCTAAGTAAGCGTTATGTTAGAACAACAAAACGGGATTGATATTGAAGTCATCCAAGCAAAACGATTTGAAACAACATTAAAAAAATTACCTCTTTATCAATTAAAAAAGGTTGAGGATGAAATTGATCTTATTATCTCTGATCCAGAAATAGGTAAATTAAAAAAGGGTAATCTTGCATACTTGAGAGTACATAAATTTAGAATCGATACTCAAGAATATTTATTAGGCTATTCATGGATTGAAGAAGAAATTCAAATTATTTTGTTACAGCTCGGTTCTCATGAAAATTTTGGGTAAAAAGTTAGGAAGGTACCAAAACTGTCATAGCGTTTTGCCGTTCCTCAGTTTTTACAATAGTTAAGCTGCTATTCTCGACTCCCAGAATATTGTATTGATAATGGCAATAAATTTGAGTCTACACATATACGGAAATCATTAACTAAGAATTGTCGTACATTCAAGCAAAGCGACACCCTTTTTAGTACGTTATTTGAACGATTTTATAGCTATATTGGTCTGCTATTCACCCTATGCGAAAAACAGATGTTTTCCGCATAGGTCTTAAAATCATTATGACAGTTTTGGTACCTTCCTAACTTTTTACCCAAAATCTCGTGGAACTTTAGTGTCGTTTTGTTAATTGCACCCTACTATGTGGCTGGATTTAAAGATGAGGATGAAGAGCAGAAGCCTTACAACCTATCAAAGCTTTTAGCATTTATATTACGTCATACTAAGCCTGAGAAGAGAGCGGTATTTACTCAAGATATTAATGATGAAAAAGAGATGTGGGAAGATGATGATCAGTTAGAAGATTATCGTACAGAAATTAGAAGTAGCTTGGTTGAATCGATTGTATCTTCTATTTCTAAAGGTTCTAGTATAGGGGGTAAAATAGGTAAAATGGTTGGTATGGAGGCTGTGGGAAAAGTTGTAGGAGCTATTGCTGGAGCTGCTGTTGGGTTTATTCGTGGTATATTTGATTGATTGAGTTAGAGTGTGGGGTAGAGGGAGTTTGAAACCCCACGGTATGAAAATTCCCGCTAGTGTATCAACTCAGTCGTCAGTAGTTTCAATGCTACTTAATAATCGATAAACAGTCGCCTTGCTGATGCCATAGCAAGACATCAAGTCTTTGATTAACACGCCTTCAAGTCGTTTAGTATGCATCTCAGCGACTTGCTCGTCTGTAAGCTTGGCTTTAGCACCAAACTTCACACCTTTCTGTTTGGCTTTGGCTATGCCGTCTAATTGACGCTCCTTGCGTAACTCGTTTTCAAACTCAGAGATAACAGCCAGCATGTTAAATAGTAACTTGCCTTCCGCAGTGCTGGTATTGACGGCTTGATCCAATACGATCAAATCAATCCCTTGTTGCTTTAGATCATTTGCCATTTGAGCTAAGTCTAACATAGAGCGTGCTAATCGATCTAATCGAGTGATGGTTAAAGTGTCGCCCTCACGTAAATAGTCTAAACACCAATACTGCTACTTTAAGAAAATGGCATAATTTAAGTTGCTGAAATACATTGTGTTTTTATGGTATTTCTAAGTTATAATATCTACCATTTAAGTCACTAAATTGTGACTTCCAATCCAAAATTAAAACTGAAATGAAAAAACAAATTGAGCGCTTAAAAAAACATTTTTTCAATTGCCCGGATTACCTTTTAATGACTTTCTAGCTGATGATGATATTTCTGAAATAATTAACCATACGACTCACAAACGGGACTCTATTTTTACCCCTTTAGTTACGTTAA
>CAJWBY010000128.1 GCA_913020705.1 uncultured Colwellia sp. | reverse complement strand
GCCTCCATGCGCTGTCTAGTTTAAGTTTAAGCGTTATTGTCTGGAATAATAGCGCTTAAACTAGAATGAAACTCCGAGCCCTTTAAAACACATATTTCTTCATAAAAACACGTATTTTAGCACTATATTTATTAAAAACACTTATTCTTAGGTTAGTTCGATGTTATTTGAGTGCTAATCGACGTATTGTGAATTAACCCCACTCAAGAGATGCAAAGAAGCTTAGATCGGGGTTATTGTACCAAGGGAAGCTAAACCAGCCTTCTTGGGCAATTAAAGAGCCACCTAAATAAATTAGTGTACTTAATGCCATGAGAAGTCCGAACATTTTAATGCAGGCTCGATACGACAGGGTACTATTAAGTGTAAGTGCACTTTCCATTATCTTCTCTATGATAAAAGCAGCTAAAAATGAATAGGCGACTACACTAAACAAACTCCATAGCGCCTCCCTTGTATTAATGTATATGCCAGACCAGTCACTTTCGGAGTGAATATGGCTAAATACCATAACGGAATGCCAGAAGAGTTGGACGGTAACGAGTATGGAGATTAATGCTACTCTCATTACAATCCCCAGCTTGGGCTAGTAATAATGGGAGTGTAGATTGTGTGCTGTGTTGTCAAATAAAACGCATACGCTATCAAGCAGGAGGTGAGGATAATCATTGTGCAGGATCGTGCGTTTTGAGCGTGCGTTACAGGCACTTGAGGCACTTTAATATAGTTCATCATTGCGGTATAGGCCCAGACAAGGATAAAGCTAAGCAGCGCGATCATCGACAGGCCCGCTAAGCTGATCTCGAAGAGGACACTAATGTCACTCTGTTCGCTGGAGTAAACGACAACGGTGTGAGCAATAAGCTGCATAAAAAAACAACCATGGACAAAAGTACCGGGGAGCACATTCGAGGTATCGGGCGTGATTCGCTTTCTACTTTGTGTGAGGTAGTCATGTCTTTCCTATTTATTACGCTGTATTATATAGGTGATACAGCGCATAAACAAGCGACTTAGGCATAAGGATGGATTGCAAAAGGGCTTGTTCTGATGTCGATAAAATCTTTATATAGACACGAAGAATGGGCTAAATTCAGAGAACTGGTTTTAGCTCAAGACAACTATATTTGCACTGAATGTGAAAGGGGTCGCAGGTGGGGAAGTAGCTTCTCTTCACGTGTGTTAAGCTAATCAATAGCCTATATAGAATGTGTGGTTAGGGAGGGTCTTTTGGCGCTTTGAGGTATTGTGTTTTCAATTTTATTTACCGCTTACCTTCAGCCCTTACCCCCATACTTAAGGAGTTTAATGGGGTTATAGGCGTCGAGGAAATGACTAAAGCTTTGGAGGTTGTCGTCAAAAATGAGCTGAAGGGCAATAAAGCCAAGCACTAAAATTGTAAAGATTTTTACTGGACGCTTCATCTGTAATTTCCTATTTGAATGTGCCGTTATTTTTGCAAGCAATAACTTGTTTCATGTACTTGTGACACAATTCAAATAAGGTTACAATTAAAAGATAACTTAATATTTAATAATGATAATGAAACATGCAGACATTAAGACTTTTAAGGATTGAAAAAAACATATGCAAAATGTCGCTTGATGTAATTTATGCATCAAAAATTTTAAATACACTAAAGGATCATAATGTTTATTTTTTTGATGTGGAAGCTGTAAGTGCCAATGAAAAGGATCATATTTCAAGGGTTAGAGTTTTCTTTAATACAATGTTTGAGGAGGAGCTTTATTTAAGTATATATTTATTATCAAAAAAAGCAGTTAAAGATAACGTGCTGGATACTAAAGATCATGGTTATAGCTTTAAGGAGGAGTTAAATTTCGATGGGATTTTCATTAAAAAATACACAGATCGAATAGACGGCAGGGTCAACAAACTCTCTTACGATCTGACAAAAGACTTTTACCGAATAAACGAGCTACCAAAAACAGAGAGTCAGGTATTGCAAGATAGTTACCTTTCTGGCAGGCATTACATTGAATTTAAAAAAGACCCACACCTTATTCATTCCTTTATTGATGATCTGTCCAAGTATCCAATGCCAAGGATAGCACTAATCCCATCAAATACAAAGGCGAGCAAGGCAATAGGGATGGAGGCAATACATAACACGATAAATTATTATAAAAAGAAGCTAACATCACCTAAATATAACTTTGACACAGATCCTTATCATCATAAAAACACATCGAAACAAAATATAGAAAAGGAGGTTGGGCAAATAGTAAGATCTATTGATTTTTTAATATCTAAGTTTGATTTAGATAGCGATGACAAAGCGTCTTTACGGGGTATTTCTGACGCTATAAGTCGATTGTCATTGGGGCTTATAAATTTTGAGCAGGTAATTTCTTTGTCCGTTCTCTCCAGGTCATTAATTTTTATATTTAAAGATAAGTTAAACATCAATAGCGCTCAAGAAAACAATAAAGATGCTATTCGATCACACTTAAGCAATGATTCTGTTGTTTTGTCTACTAAGGACTTACCTGAAATGTTTATTTGGTCAAAGGACGAGCTCCAGCCACACTTAGCAGAAAGATCCGCTTCAGTTCTTTTAGAAAGTATTAACAATATGATTCACCTGGAAAGCTGGAGTGGAGATGGCGGAGCAGGAAGCTTTTTCAATCAAAACAATATTGACTCAATTTTATTAAACACCTTATCTGACCTAAACAACTTCACGCTGTCACATGTAATGCAGTATAGAGATTTAAGCAGAAATATAATTTCTAAAATGGATGCTCAACATAACATATCGGATTCACCATTATTTGAATACGATTTTGTCGAAAAATATTATCGTGAAATAATTGAACAGATATCATCCATATCAAAGAGCAATAGAGTTGAAATAACAGGCGCCTTTACTTTACATAGAGTTGAGATAGCCTCATCTGGAGAATACTCCAGAATGCTAAATGGGGAAAAATTTCACGCGCAGGCTGTAGTGGGTCTTCCGTTTAACCACATAATTAAAGAGAAAGGTGAAAATAAAGCAGGTTCAAATGAAGCAGGCTTTAATCTTAATATCATAATTTTACCGATCAGTAATGGTGGGTACTCAGTTGAGATGGTAAATGACATTTCTATAGAAGATTTAACGATCAGCACATTAATGCACACACCTCCTTTAGAGGAAGAAGATGAAGTGATAAAGCACCAGCGGGTCGTGGAGTCTCCTTATTTGGATTTCTAACTCCTATTTCCAGTAATGCCAATTACTGGAAATGGGGGGTCAGTGAACGACCATTCGATTCTCGTTTGTGCATAGCCAACCTGATCTGATGAATGGGTATGCATTAAAATAACAATCCCATTCGGCTTCAAGCTCAGCCTCTCCCGCCACTTTTCAATTAAGGGTGAGAGATCGCTGTTGCGCTATTTGACTCGGCATCGTCAAACAATACGGAGTCATGAAGAAGGAAGGATCTAACATTTGAATTTTCAAATCCCCAGTTAATGTTGATATCTCCATTTTCACCTATGCCGTCTATAGAGCATTCAACACCAAACTTAAAGTTTATGGATCGAGTAGTGCTAAAATCTTTTTCATGATCAGTACATACCTCTCCGTACGCGTGAAAATATACAATTACATTAAAGGAACCGCCATTTATGATGCTTTGATAGTCTTGAGTTTCAGAAAGCGTTATTGAGTCATACTCAGAAAAGTCAACATCCACACTGTCTGCGGCCAATTGCCCGGCAACTTCAGAGGAGAAGCTGTCAAAATCACAACCATTATCAATAAATAACGCATCATTGATTTGGTTCATTTTTTTCAATTCATCTTCAAGGTGATTTTTTATAATATCAAAGGAATATTTAAAAACTGATGTGTACTCATTAAAATAATTGATAATTGTGGCTGTTAACTCCTCTCTTACATTCTTGTCCTGGGGGTATTCGGAATACTTTTCAAATGCTTTTATCGTCTGTTCAGGATGAGCTATACCATTTAATATTGAATTCAACTCAACTCCGTACCGGAGGCATAATTCATACCTAACCTTACCAATATAATCATATATCATGACTGAGTTATTGACATACTTATTTAAACCAGCAGACATTATAGCGTCGTCTTTATGTCTTGTTCCACCACCATAATATTCATGCTTTGACATGACTTCTGAGATTATCGTCAACACTGATCTTATGTGAAGTGCAATGTGAGAAATATCTCCTTTTTCCAGATGCTTACCTAAGGTTAATACTTCTTTTATCTCATTAATAATGGCTTTAATGTTTTTACACTTATCACCGCCAAAAAGCTTATTTATTATTTTAAGGTTATTACTTACCCCATTTAAAGCATGGTTTAAGTCGCCATTCTTACTGGAAATTTCCGTATGATGTATTTTAAGATCACCCCATACAGTTGACAGTTGAATTTTTTTATATCTTGTTGTGCATATCTGCTTGTATTTATTAATATCTTCCTTGTCCTCTATATAGTCAATAGACCCCATCAAGCCTGGTATTCTTGGAAAAAACCTCATGCCTTTCACAGGAGCAAACGCATCCGAAAGTGATTCGTTATTGGTATGCAGATTAATAAAAACAACCTCACCTTCATCTTGACCGTGATAAACCCGACAGCTTCCCCCATAAAAAACTTCTTTAAGAAAGACAGAATCATTTATATTGTCAAGGGGAAATTCATTTCTTAAGGTAAGGTCTATCAGCTCAAGGACTTTTCCCGTGTAATTATAGGACTGATACACTGTTAGAGGGTGAATTTTTAGCTTATCACTCCTTTCGTAGAAAGCTGAATCAGCCACTTTTGATTGAGTGCCTCTTAATTTAGCTGACCGGAACACTTTCTTATTTACGTCTTTGGAGACATGATATATTGATAAATTAAAGGAATTTAATCCAGCAACTCTATTAATATCACTAACAAGACATCTAATCCTGTATTTGCTTTTTTGACTGAATAGCTCATAGTCAAATTCACTTACTTCAGACGAAAGTATATCTGAATCTAATATTGAAATAGCAGTCGACTCCATAATATTACGATCAAAATCATTCAATAAAAAATGGAGCGCGATGGAGTTTTCTATTTTTTTTGTAGTCATTTATTTTCTCATTTAACAATAAGTATAAAATTAAGATCTTTCTTAGCGATTATCAAAACAAGCCACCCTGCGAGGATGCTTGATTTAATTTTATCTTCTGCTTTATCTCTTTTAAAAAGGCAACGTCCTTAATATTATCCACCCCATAAACACCTTAAATATTAAACCGACTCATAATTGTAACCATATTGCGATAGTGTCACAAGTATATGATACAATCCATATTTAATGGTGACCCTCTAAAATTGGCCTTAATATTACATAATCGGGGGGGGCGCCTGTATCGTTTTTAATCCGTAAAGCTAAACCTGATTCATATCCGTGGTCAGGATGCCAATTAATGAAGTGACTAACTTCCACTTGAAAGCAATCATCAAAAGGCCCAGCCATATTGTTATTAATGTATTTAATAATCATACCTACAGAGGAGCGTAATTTTCTATCGGTAAAGATGTTATGATTAATTTCATCTAGGCGAATATGAGCTGCTGCAGGTTTACCTGTTTTAGCATATATAAACAATAACAACGCAATAGCTCCTTGATTTCGACTTTGTGTATAAATGAGGATATCAAGTAACCTACAAACTGAATCGTGTAAGTGAGGTATTAATTTAGATAATGACTGCCTGTCAGTCCAGTTGATTCTCCCCAAGACAGTGAATAAAAGACAGAATAATTTCTCATGGTCGCTCTCTTTTACGTCACCACAATGGTTATTGGCGTTAGCGCTATAAAGCTCTGTTAACATCCAGAATGTGCTTGCTTCGGCAATTGGGGAGTAGGCTTTATCGATATGAGTAGATCTTAAGTATTCGTAAAGAAAAACCAGGTTATCAGTTGCATTTTCAATTGAGGTTATTTTTAGAGTTTCACTATATAAGACAGCATCTCTCATTAGAACAGATAGGTCATGAAATATGCGCAAGCGAAGTTCTTTACTGTGGCTGAAGTCCATTGCCGAGGGAGTAGCTAAAATTGAAAGCAACAACTCAAAACAATATATAATATTGAATCCCACCTCACAAAAAGGATTGTATACTAGCTTTAAACAAATGTCGCTAGACGCATGATTGAATGGAGTATCGCAATACCCTAAGCTGTCAAGCATTTTAATGTAGCTAATAATCTCTGATTTTAACACCCCCTTTTCGGGGTGAGAAAATGCTCCATCGAGACAGATTTCAGCTTTATCTAGGGTAAATAGTTCTAATAAAAATTCATTGTAAATTCGGCTTTCTTTCGATATTAAGTAGACAGTATTAAAGAACCTTTGATAAGTGAAGGGGTCATTGGTTAGTGTGTATGACGTGCAAAGATAGTCATTTAGTATCTGGAGATTGTTTCGTGAATACTGATTGTTTTCGTGTTGAAGTTTAATTATAAATGATTTAACCACCACGATGAGGTTGTCACTTATCTCGTGGGGGCGACTGCCGTTACTATAAAACCAATCCAGCCTTGCAAGTGAAAGTGAATCCTTCTCTATGGATAAAGAGCTTACAAAGTCAGAAATGATATTACTAATATTAGTAAGCGATCTATTTTGTACTAATTTCATTAATAAACAATAGACTGTAAAACAAATCAACACTAAAAATATAATAATTGTAATCGCTATAAATACAGCGTTTTTAGAATATTGGGCAATTGAAGAAAGTAGGTACGATACGAACAGGCCTACTATTGTATAAACAAAAAAGCGTGTGCCATACATTTCATTCTTTAAGTGATTTTTGATAATGTCTGGAGCGCTATCACTAAAGGATAGCGCTAAGGCATGGTTTGAGCTGTATATAGGGTACAAAAGAGCACCAATAAGTAGGACAGTGGTTGCCGTGTATTTATCCAGGAAGAACAAGCCAAATGATGCAATGTGAGTCAGATACCCTCCACTGGGATATAAATAATAATGCAAGGGCAGTATTACCAGTAATAATGCCGGCAACACAATGATGAGGAGTGCCGTTGTTTTTTGTAAGTCCGCTGTCATTAGAGTGGCGCGATAGCCCTCATGCAATTAAAATAGATGGGCTGATTAACAGCATTTATAAAAACACCCTTTTACTACATCTTTCCGAACATTGTCCCAAGGAAAGATTTGGCCAGACATGGCGATATAAATGCCTGGCGGCAACACCTGAACACTGGCTAGAGCGCAGCCTAAGTTAAAAAATGCATCCGACCCCTTCATTGATGCAGGCACCATTGCCCCTGTCAGAACAACAACCTGCTGTTTGTTTTCTTGCTTTAATGCAATGGCGTTAGCCGTTTCTACTATGGTGTCTGTGCCATGGGTTATGACCACCCTCTCCCCTGACGAATTGCAGTGCCCGACGATGAAGTTGCGATCGCTATCACTTAGTTCAAGGCTATCTTTCATAAGAATAGGTTTCACAATGTAATCAACGCCGATGCGTGCCTTGATGATTAATGTAGCAATATGTTCACCATTAAAATCCATCAGGCCGGTTAAAGGATCGTACTGTTTTTCAATGGTCCCGCCAGTGGTTAGAATGTATATCATTAGAAGAGCAGCTATTTAATATTTAGGTGATTTCCTATTGTATCCTAAACTTGAAGGTGTTACATGCATACATTACACTAATGTGATCAATAGCACTTAAAATAGAATGAAGCTCCGATATAATGACATAACGAAACATATAAAGGCCCCACCATGAGCTATCCGGATTCCGACGCTGTTACCGTTAAAATAACGATTCGCAAAGCCGATCAACAAAAATTTGAGGAGATCTGCCTTGATTTTACGGCATGCGCTCCCCTGCCCCCGGTTGAAGGTGTCGAGTTAATTCAATACCAATTTGATAATTGCCACTACGCGAGTATAGGCACTGAAAATGAAGAGATCTACCTTGAACAAGACAAGATCCCTTATGATAAAGAATGGCCTGACGGGCACGAATACCGTGCAGGAAAGCGCCACCTGCGTGTTACGCAAGATGGTGAAATCAATAAGAAGGAATACCGCGAATTTAAAGTCATGGTGGATGTGAAGGATGTCGAAAAAGCACTTGAACAAGGCACTCTCACAGATTTTCTCGCTGAGAAAAAAGGCCTCAATGCCATTATGACCTGGCCCGAGCAGGAAGCTATACTGCAAAAACGAGCAGCAGTTGCTCATAAGCTACCTAAGCTATAGAGCTACCTATTAGAAATATAAAAGAGACCTATTATGACGATCCTTCGGCCCAGGTGAAAGTGAATTCACCCGGGCTATAAGAATTGACTAATAGCTAAGTATATGCTTTAGTCTGACGCCTTAAAATGAAGTTAAGGTGACAGCTATTCATTTTGGTAAACATTAAAAGCTGGAAGGTAAACACCATCAGGAGTGCGAAGTGCAAGTGCACCTGACGTACCGCCCGTGTATCTCACATAAGTACCTGACGCATTAAAGTAATTAATTCTACTAATGTATGTAATTCGCGCTGTTGACGTTATGCCGTCGGAAGAGCTAATAGTCACATAATGAGGTTGAGAGCCACCGTAACCATTAGCGTAAACGTTATATTTAGCTAACTGCCCAGGTTTCACAGAGTAATGTAAACCCGCTTCAGTCGCATTGACCAATAAGCCATCAAAATAAAGGGTAACGTGCTGGTAGGTTGGGCCCGCCGACATAGTCGCATGAGTAAAAGACGGTGGTGGCGGCGTAACATTGGTTAATAACATACTCGTGGACTCAAAGTCGAGACCGCTTTGTGTTTGCAGTACCGATAACCCGTCATTTACACCGGGGTTTGGATCGGTGTAGTGAAGTGTGGCGATAGAGGCGCTGGTCGCGGAGATGCTATTAAGACCTAATACAAGGGTATCGCCCGATACACTAGCGCTAGTTAGCGACAGGTTGTTGCCGTAGGTGCTGAGATCATAGCTAAAGTAATCTCTACTAACGCTACCGCCTAATGGCTTATTAAACTTTAATGTAATGCTGTTAGCGTTAATCTCTGAGGATACGACACTTAAAGCCAATCCCTCAGAAACAGAAGTGCTTTCGGTACTACCGGCTGGCATCACTACAACATATTGCGCTTGTGCGACACCAAAGCCCAATAGTAATAGAAATGTGCCGGCGAATTTATATACTGTTTTCATAGTCATCCTAAAAAATTAAGTAAGATTACATGGCAATATAATAAAATCCATTAGCATTAAGTTGGCATTTAGTTGTAAATTTATTGTAACTTGAATTTATAGTGTAATGCAAGCATAGAATGATCGCATTGACATATCGAGGTGCATGTGTCATTGTGGCGCGTAAATGCAAGGATGCTTATGAAGTCGACCAAGATATTAATAGTTCTTTTACTCTCGCTAAGTTTAATGACCGCCCCACTCCACGCGGGTTTGACATTCTCCCCGCCCTAAACGACGGGGATTCCTACAGCTAGACGCTCATGTCCGAGCGCGAGCGTCTAGCTGTAGGAATCCCCGAGGATGTCAAATCGCATGTAGGCCGTTCAATTCATCACGTAAACGACGCTTTTCTAAAGATCTCTGCTTTATTTCCAGGGAAATGAACGGCACATGAACATCGGTGCTTTCATTGTGCTTACTATATTGGATCACTTCGTTTTTATCTAGGTACTCTATTAGGCCATACGGGGAACGGGTTAACTGCCCTGAAATAACAAGGCGCTCAAGGGTGTTCGCATCAACACCGAGCTTGGTTTGTGCTGTTTTTCTACTAATGACATTTAGCTTTTTCATGACACGTTGCATTTCTTTGTTAACCGTTTTATAAAGTGCATTTTTTATGTGAAATTCACTGAGTTTGGCATGTAGATCTTCAAGGTATTCAGCCAGACTATCTGCGCTAACATCAGGATCCGATATGTCGATGTTATCAAGAGGATAAACACGTATACTTTTATCCGTCATACAGTTAATAATGGATCTTCTCGAGATCGCATGTAGGTTTTTTGCTTCGAGATCCCTGACATGCAGCTTTTCTTCGCTTACTAGGCGACTAATTTCACTTGAAGACACGCAAAGATACTTTGACGCGATATAGACAGAGGTGTACTCAGGAATAGCATCAACTGATAAAGGTCTTTTAGGAATGGTTCCTTGGTTGTATCTATCATTAACAAAGTTAGCGAGCGATTTTCGAGTGATTTTAACGGGTGAAGCCCCTTTCAATACGACAATCTTCCCGGTATTTATTACCGAGTGATGATGGCTTTTGAAATGCTCAGGCAACTAGCCGCCTCATCAACACTCAGTGTGCGACGAAAATATTTTATGCGAACGTCAAAAGCCTTTTTTGCTGCAGTAATTTGAAAATACTTATTATTGTAGGCAATAACATCTTTTTTGAGAAAAAGGCCTCTGCCTTTAGCTATGCTCGTTAATGTTTTAGACTTTACCAGCAAAGAAAATGAAGCTGCGTCACAACAAAGAATGCGTTTCGCTTGTGCGGTGGTAACTGTATTTAATGTCTCGGCCTTGCCCATTCCTTTCTCCGTGGTAAGATGGATATGCATAAAGATAGTAACAGGTGTTCTGGTAAATGTCAAGTCTGGCACCATGAAAGGAATATGCCTTTACTTGAAATGGTTCAGCGTGTACCATATGTAGCCTACACAATAAAGGAGTTTACTGTTATGACCCCCATGACCACTGAAGAAATTGCTCAAAAAAGAACACAGCAGGAAGCTACTCTTAAAGAGTCCTACTTGAAAGTTGATAAAGGGGAAATGATCTCATTTATGATGTATGTGATCCCAGGGATATTGCTTGCTGTTTCAATTCTTGTTTTAATAGTGGGGTATATTTTCTTTGGCGTTAACTTAGAATACGTTACCAATGGCGTGCAAATTGCCTTTATATTATTACTGACTCATTTATTTATAAGCGATTTCTTAATTACTTCTAGGTATATTGAACCTCACCAGATAAAAGCAGATAAGGCAAGGGAGATCCTCGGGGATCTAGAATTTAAAGAGCTAGACGTCTGTAAAGAAATGTTGCAATGGGTTAGTGCTGACTTTTCTTCGTTTTGCGATTACCGTGATGCTGTTATTGCGTTGGGGCGCACCTTCACAGTAGAAGAATATAAGTACTGGTCAAAAGCACATAAGGAACTGCTTTTAAGGAAGGCTGAAGAGTTGACTCTAGCCGAAAACAAAACTCACTGCGAAGCATTCTATGATCCACAATTTAGTGTGCAGGCCAGCTAAACCTGTCTGTTCCAAGATCTTTGCCATGATAAAAATCACTTTCTCCTTTGTCGCCTCTGTATTTATTATCTGGTTCCTATTGTCAGATAATACGGTGACGCTAGGTGAAGGCATAAAAGCCTCTACCCCTCCTGTTCAAGTTGACATAGAAACCAAAGATCAAAAAACACTTATAAAAGCAGGCTACGATATTCAACTAAAAGCGCGCTTTGATATTACTGCCAAAATTTTAAGCAAAAAAAACTATACGAGAGATGCAGGTGCGAATTTATCAAAAACGGACTTAGCCTTGGGCTGGGGAACTATGTCTGATGAAGCCATCTTAGATACGATCACTATTCGTCAGAGTAGGCGATGGTATCACTGGAAAACACCTGAATTGGTGATCCCAAGGCGTGACATTGAACGACAGAGTGCCAATATGCATTTAATACCAGCCAGCGATGCCGTTCAAGATGTGATTGATGATGCTAAAGAAGGTCAAATCATCCATCTGAAGGGATATTTAGTCAACGCCAGGAATGAAGATGGGTTTGTGTTTAAAAGCTCTTTAACGCGCAATGACACGGGTGATGGAGCATGTGAAGTAATTTATGTTGAGCATGCTAGGATCTAGTGCCTGCTATGACTAAATAGATATTTTTTCTAATAAAACAGGACTTTCAACTGATTTCTTGGATCCACCTGTGTTATCTATCCACATTAAGCAAACTTTATCATGCAAGGGATGGCCAAGTCCGTGTACTTTAATAAAGATGTCTGAATTTAGAAAAGAGACTGCTTTGCCAATCACGCCTTCTGGAGTAAGGGAAAAGACATCTTGGGAAATAGCCAGTTCATCAAGACTTAAAAGAAAGAGTTCTGTTTTAGAGGTGTTTGGATTAACTTGAATAACAAAAGAGAACTCGTTCGACTTCAGCATTTTGCCGTCAACTGGGGTTAGCGTCATTATGTAATACCTAGGTAGTGTGCAGTAAAGCCCATCCTTATACTTGGGGCGTCGGGGTGTTAGTGTTCTCGTTCTCGACATCGTTCAGTAAATTACAGTTTCTAAAGTCACCGATCATCGATTTAAGGGAGTTATCTTTTGTTTTTACGCTGCACGCTTCGTAGTCATTGGCCGCAGTAATGACGGCACCTTCAAGCCAAGTGAACCGTTCATTTTGATCTGCAACGTAGGTGTCACTCACCGCTTTTACCTTATCAAAAAACACTTTAGCATTGCCCGTGACTACCCTATTGGGCTCATGGTGGCCATAGTCCTCATCAGCATGCACATAATGGTCCCAAGAATATAACTGATCTGCGACCGAGGCTTTCATTTTATCTGGATGGAATTGGGTTAAGGCATGGTCAACAGAATAGCCATCGGCATTCACAATATCAATCATCTCATCAATCGCCAATACCGCACCCACATGGGTGTCATTGTCAAAACTCGTATTCATCCTAAAAAGGGCAAACATATCAACAACGGCTTTCGATTGTGCAACAAATTCAGCATTACCTTGCGGCGCGTGCTCGGACGCAAGTTTAAATAAAAAAAGCTCAAGCCCTTTTCTGTCACCTAAATACTCGTGGAGCGCACTAAATGTGGGCTGCTTGTTTTCTTCAAGCTCCAAGGCGGCTATTAAGTCTGTTGTCGACTCATAGCCGACAGCATGAACTGCTTCATGCATTAAAATAACGGATGTCTTGGCGTTACGTAAAAACTCTTTATCAACACCATGATGACTTGCGATCGCGGTGTAGACGACATCCTCAGAGAAGAAGTCAGTGCCTAATTTATCCTCAATCAGTGAGCGTGTTTCGGCTAAGCCTTCTATCTTTTTTAATTCAGGATAGTATGCCCCTTGCCTATAAAGAAGACCACTAAACGGGTTAAGCGTAATCGTAATGGATTCGTCATCACTCATGCTGGCATAGGATGATTTTCCACGCTGTATGGTCACGTCAGTGTCGAAAATGCCTTTAATAAAAGCAATGTCCGAGGAAAGTGATTTTTTTTGTGACATATTGATAAGGTTACCATCTGTGACCTTTGTGGCATGCATATAACCCGCCATATCGACAATAGAGGCGTTAAAATTGCTTTGTGTAAACGCATTTAGGCCGGCAACGAGTAAGGCAGTGGCAACTAAGACTTGCCCACCCCCACCGATGGCTTTAATAGACGACTTGATGATTTTCATAGTGCTTTCTCAACTTCGTAGAAATGGTATGATACAATATAGATTACCACGTAACAAGAGCACGATTGTGTGGAAAGGGCTACATTTATGAAAGGATCTATTGTGAAAAAATTAACTTCCCTACTTATTATCGCGCTAATCAGCGTGATCGCTGTTCAGGCAGCAATGTTAGGCCTTGACTACATAGGCGGGACAACTCATTCATTATGGGAACGTATAGAGATTAATCTAAGTTATATGCTGTTATATGTCCCTGGTACCACGCAGGTTATTGCTGATGGTGAACAGATGACGCCAGCTCGAATGGCCTTTGGATTGTCGCTGTGGGGGTGGGTGATTATCATTGCTGCATCCGTGCACTGGCTTAAGAAATGGGTGTAGCACGTACACATGTAATGTGAAATGGCGAAGATGGAAACAGCCAATGAGTCATTGAAAACGCGTCTAGTATCAAGACGATGATTTTATAATGTTGCAACGAAATTGACTCATCTAGCCATGTTCGCTATAATGTAATGAATAATCGAGGCTATTTGTGGTTGGTAATGTGAGTAGTTCTGCTCTAGCTAAAACGAAACATGCAAAATCGGTGTTAGATGCTGGATGGTAC
>CAJWBY010000127.1 GCA_913020705.1 uncultured Colwellia sp. | reverse complement strand
ACTTTTTTAACGAGATAATCATCAAGTTTCTGTCCAACCTTCAATGCAGGAGGGATCGCTTTAGCACTTAAATCACGTTCAATTTCCGCCAGTTTACGATTGGGTATCGCGTCAATATATACCAGTAAACACGTAACGTTGTCATCACTACCGCGTTCAAGCGCCGTTTCTACAATTCTTTTAGATAAGGCTTCTAAATCAGACTTGTTGGGCGATAAGGGCAATGAATCAAAGAGTGTTTTAAAAAGAGGTTTCGTAATAAAATCATGAATCCCATCACAACTTAGCATAAATAAATCTTGTGGCTGTAAATCAACTTGATAGACATCAACTTCTAAATGGCTATCTGCACCTAGTGCGCGTGTTAATAAGTCCTGTTGTCCTATTTGTTTGCGATTATGATCACGAGTGATTACTTCTAATTGTTGGTGGCGATATTTTGTTATACGAGTATCGCCAACATGAAAGATAAAGCCTGTGGTTGATTTAGCAATAAGCGCTGAAAAGGTCGTTAGCCATTGAGGTGAGTCTTGATAGACTAGATCATCAACGAATCCGCTTTGCGAATACAGCCAATTATTTAAACTGGTTAATACTTTAGCAGCAGATTTTTGTGTTGACCAAGTTTCAGGCGTTGCGAGATATTCTTGAATAAATTGCGTGACGGCAAGTTGTGAAGCTTCAGCAGATTTACTCGCGCTTGATACGCCATCAGCAATGGCTGCAACCGCACCTTTAGCGCGTAATTCACCTTGTTTAGGAATAATGGCTGCGAAAGCGTCTTGGTTTTCGGCTTTCAAACCTTTAAAAGAAAAACCACCAAAACACAATTGTAAATCTACAACCGTGTTTTGGGGCGTTTGCTTTTCGGCACTTATCTTAGTTCTGGCAGTCATGTTAACTTAATGGCCAACTTGAATTAATTCTACCGTGCCATCTTCACGTACTTCTGTCATTGTGCCTTTTGGCTCTTCCATAAAGAGTAATGTTATAAAGCCTACCACAGCGGTCGCGGCAATCACCATAAAGAATGTTGAATAATCAACCATGGTTAATACAGTTAAATAAACAACTGCACCCACATTACCGTAAGCTCCCGTCATACCAGCAATTTGTCCGGTTAAACGGCGTTTAATTAATGGCACTGCTGCAAATACTGCACCTTCACCTGCTTGCACGAAGAATGAACAAGCCATGGCTGTGACTACAGCTAAGGCTAACGGCCATTCTCCTGTAATTTCTGACATCGCAAAATAACCAGCGGCTAAACCCGCAGTTAAAATTAATAAGGTTTTTTTACGGCCAAATTTGTCTGATAACCAACCGCCACCAGGGCGAGACATTAAGTTCATAAATGCATAAGTCGACGCTAACATCGCTGCGTAAACCATGCTTAATTCGAACGTTTCAGCGAAGAATAAAGGTAACATTGAAACAACCGCTAATTCTGAACCAAAAGTCGCAAAGTAAAGCACATTTAATACCGCTACTTGTCTAAACTTATAACGATGAATCTCTTCAACAGGTTTTGAAAACAAGTGACCGTTTACTTTAATGGTTTGTTTTAATTCAAGAGCAAATAAAACCACTAAGCTAACATAAGCAATAAGTGCACTTTGCTCTGTTAATAGACTAACGCCTGAAGGTGATAGTTTCCATGTTAACAGCGCTAAAGCACCATACATTGGTATTTTCATAATGAGTAATAAGAAAAAATCGCCTGTGGAAGTTACTTCCATTGCACCTGTTTGTTTAGGTTTGAAATAAGTTGAACCCTTAGGTGTGTCGGTTACGTTTTTATACCAAATAACACTGAAAATTAAACTTAATGCGCCGGTAAAAGCAACCGCATATCTCCAACCGTCTTCGCCACCAAAGGCTAAAGCAAGTGTAGGTAATGACATGGCAGCAGCAGCAGAACCAAAATTACCCCAACCACCATAAATACCTTCAGCAGTACCTAATTCGTTAGCAGGGAACCATTCAGATACCATACGAATACCAATAACAAAACCGGCACCGATAAAACCGATTAAGAAGCGAGATATCGCAGCTTGTTCAAAGGTGTCAGCCAAAGCAAACATAAAACAAGGAATACTACATACAGCAAGTAATACGGCGAATGTTAATCTAGGACCATACTTATCGGTGAGCATACCAATGATAACGCGCGCCGGTATTGTCAATGCGACGTTTAATAGCATTAATGTTTTTATTTCAGCTTTAGTTAGCCCTAATGAGTCTGCAATCACTGACACCAAGGGAGCAAAGTTAAACCAAACAGCAAAGGTGATAAAAAATGCTATCCAACTCATATGTAAGGCTTTCATCTTGCCTTTAAATGAAAATATATTGAGATTTTCTTGACCGCTCATACAACAATTCCTAAATTCTTTGTTTTCTATTAAGTAAGCGACACTGCTTAGTTAATATGAATAATTCGATTAAGTTGCTTAGAGCAAATGTAATGCCATTATCGTGAAGTTAATTATCTCTTTGTTTTTAATGGTATTATTTGTTTTTCGATAGTTGAAGGGGATATTTTCGTGCACAACACAGGGACTATTACGCACAGATTGGGTGCAGACGAAAAAGAATAAATAATAACAGAATGATTTATTCACCATTTTATGAACACAACGATTCAACAAAGCACCACATCAGTGCAATTATTCATCTAAAACAAGTACTACACTTTCAAATTTTGATAGGTTATTAAATTAATTCCTTTATTTACAATTAGATAAATTTTTGTTTTTGTATGAAAAGTACATGGCACGTTACATGCTCTTAGTCAGATATAAGGTTAATTTTTGATGTGGGTAACACGCTCACATGCGTAAATAACATATTTATCACAGACGTGAGCAGTATAATGACTAATCCCTTAAGTCCAGCAGAAGGCATGTTAACAGAACCGTATTTTGAATCGGTTTCTCAGATCAAGCCATCATTGGTGATCATAGGTAATGGAATGGCGACAGGCCGACTGTTAGATGAAATTATTAAGCGCACACCAAACAAGTATCAAATTACTGTTATCGGTAAAGAGCACTTCGGTAGTTACAATCGTATTATGTTATCAGCTGTTTTAGCGGGTGATGCAACAATTGACAGCATTATGCAAAAACCACCAGCATGGTACAAAGAGCACGATATTAACTTCCTCAGCGGTAGCTTAGTTACTCACATAAACAAAGAGACAAAGGTTGTTGAATTAGCCTCGTTGGACCATATTAATTACGACGAACTCATCATCGCTACAGGTTCTCGTACAGCAACAATACCCGCTAAAAACCAAGATATTGAAGGTATATTCAACTTTCGTGATATCGCAGACACACAAAAAATTCAAGCCTTTGCCAACCAAGAAAATGTAGGCTCAAAACAAGCCATTGTTATTGGTGGTGGCCTATTAGGTTTAGAAGCGGCTTATGGATTAGCCATTAGCGGTGTTGATGTAACCTTAATTCACCGCAATAAATGGTTGCTGAACCGACAGCTTGATAAAGTCTCAGGCAATATGTTGCAAAGCATTATGGAGCAAAAAAACATTACCTTTGCTTTAGGTCATGAAGTGGCCTCTTTTGAGCACATCGTTGAGTGTAACCTAGCAGGAAATCAAAAAATATTATCAGGTGTTACATTAACGAGTGGTGAATTTATTAGCGCCCAAATGGCTGTTATCGCAACAGGTATTACCCCAAACAAAGAATTAGCAGAAACAGCTAGTATTGATGTTGAACGCGCTATTTTAGTCAACGATTATATGCAAACTAGCGATGCTTCAATAAGCGCGTTAGGTGAGTGCTGTGAACATAACCGCGCCACTTTTGGTTTGGTTGATCCTATTTGGAGCCAATGCATTACGCTTGCTGAACGATTATGTAATAACGTGAAAAAACCATTTCAAAACGCGCCCGTACCAACAAAATTGAAAGTTTCAGGCGTGCAACTATTTTCAGCTGGCGATGTTGAAGCTTCAGAAGGTAGTCAATGTTTTACCTTGTTAGATAAAAAAGCACTTATCTATCGCAAAATCATTACTAAGAACGGGAAAATAAGCGGTGTTGTTTTATTTGGTGATGTTAGCTCTGGTATGGCTTACTTTGAGTTGATGCAACAACAAACTGCCGTGAATTATATGATGCCTGAGTTATTAATTGGCGATGAATTTATAACTACCTTAGAAAATGAACAACAAGTAAATGCAGCTTAACGTTGACTTTTCCTTGTTCAAATAGCTTTAAAGCTTTATCAACGAGCCATTAACTATTGATAGCAATCGTATGTTAAATGCTTGTTATCGTCAGTAAACGTTTGAGAATTCCATGACCCAAGATATTATTTTTACCGATAAACAATTTCCCGCTTCAGCAAGCAAACAAGTAAATTATAAAACAAATTGCCCATATTGTGGTGTTGGCTGTGGCATTGAAGCTACCGTTGAAAACGACAAAATCATAACTGTGAAAGGTAATGTAGAGCATCCTGCTAATTTAGGGCGCTTGTGCGTTAAAGGATCTTCACTCCATGAAACGCAAGGCCATCAAAACCGTATTTTAAAACCGCGTGTTCATGGTGAAAACGTAAGTTGGGATGAAGCAACATCAACAGTTGCTAAACACTTTCAGGAAACCATCGAGAAATATGGTCCTGATTCGGTGGCGTTTTATTTATCTGGTCAACTACTTACTGAAGATTATTATGTCGCGAATAAACTGATGAAGGGTTTTATTGGCTCAGGTAACGTTGATACAAACTCTCGTTTATGTATGGCATCTGCAAGCACTGCGCACAAACGTGCCTTTGGAGAGGATGTTGTTGCAGGTTGTTATGAAGATTTAGAATCAGCCGATGCTATTTTTATTATTGGTGCTAATCCAGCATACGCACATCCTATTGTTTATCAGCGTATGATTAAAGCACGAGAAGAAAATCCAACACGGAAAATAGTCGTTATAGACCCACGAAAAACCGCCTCAGCTAAAGATGCTGATTTATATTTAGCGATAAAACCCGGCAGTGATGCTTATTTTTATAACGGTTTATTAATGTATTTAGCCGAGCAAGGTAAGCTCGATAACGACTACATCGCCAAACATTGTCAAGGGTTCGACCAAACACTACAAACGGCACAAAGTCAGTTTGCTGACATTGCAGC
Source organism: uncultured Colwellia sp. (assembly GCA_913020705.1). Next base: position 8,997 of record CAJWBY010000127.1, on the reverse strand, counting down.
CGTAGCAACTGCTTGTGATATTGAGCTTTCATTATTACTTGAGAGTTACCAAATATTTGCTGAAACTGACAAGGTTATCACTTTCTTCTCGCAAGGTATTAATCAATCATCAACAGGTGTTGATAAAGGCAATGCGATTATTAATTGTCATTTAGCAACAGGAAAAATAGGCCGAGAAGGCGCAGGTGCCTTTTCAATTACCGGACAACCCAATGCTATGGGCGGGCGTGAAGTAGGGGGGTTATCAACTCAACTTGCCGCGCATTTACATTTTGAAGACGCCAATGAAATAGCACTCGTTAAACGTTTTTGGCAAGCCCCTAATATTGCTACTAAACAAGGCCTAAAAGCAGTAGATATGTTTGACGCGGTTGAGTCAGGCAAGATTAAAGCCATTTGGATCATGGCAACGAATCCTGTAGTAAGTATGCCAAATGCCAATCTTGTTAAACGTGCATTAGAAAAATGCCCTATGGTTGTCGTGAGTGAATGTTATGAAAATACCGACACGCTAAGTTATGCAGATGTTGTTTTACCCGCAAGTACATGGGGCGAGAAACAAGGTGCTGTCACTAATTCAGACCGTACCATTTCTGTACATAAAAGTATGATTAAAGCCCCCGGTGAAGCGAAGAATGATTGGCAAATTATTACAGACGTCGCACATGCATTAGGTTTTAAAGAAGCTTTTGATTATCAACATCCGGTTGATATATTCAGAGAGCATGCCGCGTTATCTGGTTTTGAAAACAGTCACCCTTACGCTGACAAAAAAGGTGAAAATGATATTTATCGTGTTTTCGATATTTCAGCCTTAGCGAATATTTCTCAAACAGATTATGAAAATTTTATACCGACAAAATGGCCAATTAATACGGCGAATCCAAACGGAGTAAAACGCATATTTACGGATGGTGTTTTTGCCACCAAAAATCAAAAAGCTAACTTCATTCCGATTATTGCAGAATTCCCCCGAATATTACCTGATAACAATCAAGTAGTGATGAACTCGGGTCGAATTCGTGACCAATGGCATACCATGACTCGAACGGGTCGTGTCGCTAAATTAATGACACATTCTGACGAGCCTACTATTGCAGTAACCCCTGAAGACGCAATACGTTTTAAATTAGAAGACAAGCAACTCGCTGTACTTTCCAATTTAGGCGCTGAATTTATTGGCCGAGTGAACATTACTTACGAACAACGTAGCGGTGAAATATTTGTACCTATTCATTGGAATGACAATTTTTCAGCCTCTGCGCGCGCTTCTGCACTTGTGAACCCAATTACTGACTCTATTTGTGGACAGCCTGAGTTTAAGCACTGTCCCGTTAATATTAAACCGTTTAATTCAGTTTGGTCTGGCTACTTAATTTCTTCGAAAGCTGTTACATGCCCAACTCCTTATTGGAGTAAAATTCAGCTTGATCAAGGTCATAAATATTTATTATCTGACCAGATGAAATTAGATGATGATGAAACCTTATTAGCGAATTTATACCCGCAAATTGATGATTGGTTAGTATTAAAAGACGATCAGCAAAGCGTATTACGCATCGCGGGTTTTATTGATAATACTTTGCATTGTTTTTTTGCGGCGAGTACCAATTTAGCGCTAACATTTAATACCCGTTTTATTGAAGAACAGTTAAATAAAACACATGATGTTAAAACTCGCTTTAAGCTTATGTCAGGTCTTGATAGTGACGGTAAAAACGATGTGGGCGCTATAATTTGTTCGTGCTTTCAAATTGGTGAAAAAACCATAAAAGAAGCGATTAAATCAGGGCAGTGTAAATCGGTGGGAAGCTTAGGTAACACACTGAAATGCGGAACTAATTGCGGTTCATGTATTCCTGAGTTGAAAGCATTATTCAGCTAGTAAACAGCCTATAACGTTCATTATACTAATTCCAATAAGTTACTTCCTACTCAGATCTGTGTGAGCAGAAACTTAATGGATTTGGTACTACTTAAGCTTTTGAGCGTTATGAAATTCTGTAAATGCAGAAAATACTCTTTCAGGTGCTTCAACCTGTGGGTAATGTGCAACATTTTCTAAAAGCACAACATCAGGATTTGGAATTATTTCCATATATCTTTCGGCCATATGTATTCCTGAAATTGGATCGTCAACGCCATTGATTAAACGAACAGGAACAGATGTTTGTTGAAGTGGCGTTACCCAACGCTCACGATATTGTTTACGCTCATTGATATACCGTATTATTTTATGGGAAATATATTGCCCTTTTTCATGATCAATAAGTTGCCAAAACTCGCTTAATTCTTCAGGATTCGGTTTTGTCTCTTTCCCAAACACAGCTGAAAAGCTTTTATTGAAAGAGGACTCATTTAATAGCCGACTTATTATGTAGCCCACGGGACTGTTAAGTAATTTTTGTATCGGCCTAGCTGTATGGACTTCGGGGAATAGCCCTCCGTTTAATAGACAAATAGATAAAATTTCTAGCACATTGGCTTGATTATCTTTTCGCTCTTCATGTCGAGCCAATAGCTCTTGTGCGACAGTATCCCCATAATCATGAGCTAAAATATGGAACGAACTAATATTTAGATGTTTTAGAAATGACTCGCAAAGGTTAGCTTGATCTAAAATAGAATAATTGTAATTTTTAGGTTTAGCTGAAAGTCCAAAGCCGATCATATCTAACGTAACAACACGGAACTCTTTTGTAAGTTCTGGCCACAAACTCTTCCAATCCCAAGATGCCGTTGGAAAGCCATGAATACATAATAATACCTTTTCGCCTACTTTTGAGTCTTGATAAAATATTGGGTAATTCTTATATTGAAAGTGCTGGCCTGTTTCTTTCCAAGATTCAAAAATCATTTTTCTTTCACCATTTCATTTAATCTCTTTGATCTATTATGGTTTGAATAACGAGCTCAGTATTTACAATATTCAAAATATAGCGCTAATTATTTACTGATTTCCGTCTACCATTCCCTACTAGTGTAGCTCCTAGTAACATTTGCAGAGAACCAAATAATAATAGACAAAACAGCACTATATTGCCTATTGGAGCGAGTGTTGGATTTGACGCAGGGAAAAGTGATACGTTTAATAATAGGCCTAAATTGATATTACGTACGACAACTTCCATCTCAATAGCGATACGATCTTCACGATTTAGCCCCATCACTCTAGGTAATAAGTTTGCCACAATAGCGAGCAGGAGAAAAAATCCTATGATTCGAATTAAATTATCAGTTCCAAAAATTTCCAGGTTTAGACGTCCTGCTCCGATTGATCCCAAAACGATGAAAACAATGACTAATAATGTCAATCTGACACACCAAGTGGAAAAAGTCGCAGCGTTATGAGAGGAAAATCGAAAAACAAGCATGCCCAATAATAGGGGAACGAGTAAACAAACAGTTATTTCAAATGCTATTTGAGCAAACGGCATGATGAAATCTTGTGGCATATACTCGGCAATCAATAATTCCAATAAATACGGTGTTGTCAGTAAGCACGCTAAAGTAGTAATTGCTGTTATTGTTATCGACAGAGGTGTATTGCCCTTTGCCAAATGGACAAATACATTAGAAGTCGTTCCGCCAGGAATGGCTGCTATTAAGGCAATGCCAACAATAATCGCCGGAGGGAAACCAGCAATTATGATCAGTAATAAAGCTATTAAAGGGATGATAAACAGTTGCATAGCGATACCAATAGACACAGCCTTAGGCTCTCGTATAACTTCATGAAAGTCTTTTGGCGCAAGCGTTGCACCCATGCCTAGCATCGCAAGAAATAACTGAGTTGCCGCAAACCAATATTCGTATTCTAGATAAAAGGCAATCATAATCATCCAACCTTAAAGTAAACTATAAACCGACATAAAATTAAAACTTACTATCAAATATTTTCTTACTAAGTTCAATAAACTATTTGCCGAATCAAGCGACGTTCATCACTTATATCGCATATTCTAAACCTAATAATCGTTTATGATAATCATATCTATAAATAGGTTTGACCTTTATTTAATAACAAATATTTAATGTTTAAATGAAATTTTACCCGTTAAAATTTCCCAAAACATTAACCAATCACCAGCGAAACTATAAAGAGGGTAAGTAAAAGTTGCAGGCCTGTTTTTCTCAAAAACAAAATGACCTACCCAAGCGAAACCGTATCCTGCCACTGGTAATGCGACAAGCCACGCGAAACTACCTGATATAACTACCGAGGCTAAAATAGCAAGTACCGCAAGTGAGCCAATGAAATGTAATAACCGGCACACAGTGTTGTTATGTTGAGAAAGATAAAAGGTATAAAACGCCTTAAAGCTATGATATTCAATTACCTTAGCCGATTGGTGTTGGCTCATAGATCTATTCCTTATTTAGTCTTGATAAGAACTGTCGATACGATCAAGACGTCGAAGTAACGCTGGCCATGCGAGCATATTGGCTCCTTGTTTAACCATTTCTTCATCACGCCCTTGTTCTGCTACTTTTTCCTGAACGTTTTCATCAGTGGGGTAGTATGTTCCCCCCGTAGAGCTGAGTGTTGCAACTTGCATTTCACAAGCTCTTTCAATAAAGTAAATCCGCATAAATGCCTCTGCAACAGTAGCACCTAATGCAAGCGTTCCATGATTACGTAGTAGCATAATATTCTTGTCACCCAGATCTTTTTGTAATCGAGGTCGTTCATCTAAATCAACCGCTACACCTTCAAAATCATGATAGGCGACGTCATCACGCACCAGAAGAGCCGTTTGGTTAAGTGGGAGTAGTCCTCTTGGATCGGTTGACACAGCAGTTCCGTGAACTGTATGTAGATGAATAACACAACCCGCATCGTGTCTCACTTGATGCACCGCCGAGTGAATGGTAAAGCCAGCAGGATTAACCGGATAAGGTGTTCGCATAACCTTTTCACCCTTTCCATTAATCTTAATCAGACTTGAGGCGGTCACTTCGTCGAACATTAAGCCAAAAGGATTGATTAAAAATTCATCCTCTGTTCCAGGTACACGCGCTGATATATGGGTATATATCAAATCATCCCATCCATAAGTAGCGATTAGGCGATAAGCTGCAGCCAAGTTGACCCTCATTGCCCATTCATCTGCTGATACTTGTTGCTTAACTTCATTGCTGATTGAAGTGGTCGTTGTATTATTATTCATTTAAGGTTCTCCTCGTTAGAGTAAAGAATATATGCCATTAACGTAACCCAGATTGTCAACCTCTTTACATTTAGATAATATAAATACTGGGTTTGCCATAAATCGTTGTTTTAACATGAATATTGATGACAGAAAAAACAAATTAAAAAGCCTTAGTAGTAATACTTGGATGTCAGGACTACCACCAGAGGCCCTTAATGAGTTATTAATTGCAGCCCGTTTTAGAAACTACAGCGCTAATCAATGCCTGCAAACTAAAGGTGAATTAGCGGGGGTGTTGTATGGTGTACTCAGTGGAGAGGTAAGAATAAGTGCAACTACTTCTTTTGGTGAAGAAATAGTATTTACTCGGATACATCCAGGAAAATGGTTTGGAGAAATCGCGATACTTGATGGAGGTGTTCGTACTCACGACGCATTCACTACGATTCAATCTGAGATTGCTATCTTACCAAAAGAATCCATTATTAAGATTTGTGAAAAACATCCGCAGGCTTATAGCGCTTTGGTTATGCTTTTATGTCAGCATTGTCGACAGGCATTTGCCGCGGTTGATGATTTTTTGTTACTTAGTCCAGAGCAGCGCCTAGGCAAACATATTATAACTGAGCTAGATTCTCTTGAAAGTAATAGGGTTATGATTAGCCAACAAGAATTAGGGGCGTTAATTGGTATATCAAGACAAAGTACCAACAAAATTCTAAAATCTTGGGAAAATAAAGGATGGATTAAACGCGTTTATCGAGGGATAGAAGTTGTTGAATATAAATCACTTCGTTCACTATTCTTAGGCTTTGAACTTTAACGCGATTGACAATTTGTATAATCAATCGCTATAGAGGTTTGTTAACACAGTACATTCCGATGTGTTCTATTTTCTAGGCTTTATTGTGTACCAATCTATTTTATTGATATTAACTCAAAATCTTTGGCTTCAAATTCTTTACCATTAAGTATTATTGATACTTGATGGACACCTGCATGATAAACACGGGTGCTAATGGGTTTAAAACTCTGTTTACGCTGCACTTTGTGGAGTTCATTGGCGGCCAAGGAACGTTCACTTATTTTAAATACTTTTTTTGTTAATTGACCATTTTTCTTCATGAAGTATAAGCCGTATTCTAAACGTATTTTCTTTGTTTTTTCTGAATTATTCTTTATTGAAAAAGAGAATTCAGCATGTTCACCCATAGTGACTTTTTCTGTTAGAACTTTAAAATCAACCAACTCGATATCGGCACTGTCATAACCAAACAAAACTAGTGCTTCGGGGCAAGCTCGTTTTAATAACGTGCGACAGGCATGTTTTATTGTACGGTCTGATTGTGCACTTTCACCGATGTACTGCTTAGCAAATTCAATAACAATATCTGGGTTATCTTTAGCAATATCATTGAGATTATTAGCGACACTTCTACGAACAATTTCTGTTGGATCACTAAATAGTGCATGTAATATTGGCAATAATAACGTCGCGTCATCTTTATACATTCGTAGGTCTATCGCCCAAGGTAATCGAGGTCTTGAGCCTTCACTGGCTAATCGCCTGACCAAATAATTTGAATGCTTACACCATAAGTACATCTGTTCAAGCATCTGCTGACCGTATTTTATTAAAAAGGGCCTGACGGCAAATTCAGCGCTGGTAAATTGGGTGATTTTTTCAAATGCCTTAATAGATGTTTGGTAATCATCTATACCATACGTTTCTATATACTCAGGTAAAAACATAAACTCAACGCTGCCTTCACTAATGCCAGCATCGACTAAGCTATCAATCAACTTAGCTAACACATCAGTCGCTTGAGTAAAGTCTTTAGGCATAAATTGATGCAATACCTCTTTGGTATGTGTCATGCGCTGTTTGAGCTCTAGTTGTTCGAAATTATCAGGCATGATTAATTGCATAAATTTGTCTTCATTAAAGTCGATTATGCAATTGTTCAAGTGTCTTGCTAAAACCAAATAAAACTTTTCGTTATACAGATTTTTAAACGCTTCTGTCATGGAGACTCACTTTATTAAATTTAATTGTACTTATATAAATGCAATGGAACTGTATATAAAAACAGTTTTATTGTAAATAACAACTAACCATTAACTTATGCTTATATTCCAAGAGATAAAAACGGATCTAAATAGTCTCTAAAAAGCGTATTTTTTTAATTATTCATGTTATATATCTTTTATATTAATAACCTGCATTATCGAAGCAATCTTATATCCTAACGGTTATCAGAATGGCTGGGCGAGTGAATACAATGAATATTAATGAAATTGCGGAGAAGAACTATCTTTGGGTAGAAGAAATGGGCTGGCACAATAAAACAACGCTAGAAGCGCTTGCCCTTGTAGCCTCAGAAGTAGGCGAAGCGATAAATGAATGTCGAAATGAAAAGCCTACCGATGCCTTTGGAGAAGAGTTAGCCGACATCATCCTTCGAGTGCTCGATATTGCTCACTGGCAAGAGATTGATATCGAAAAAAAGATTATTGATAAAATGGCTAAGAATGAAAAAAGAGGAACAAGGGGAAGATTAAAGTAAATTAATTTTATTTTATCGGATAGCTCGTTATAGAATTTCATCTTTAGGTAGGTTAATTATAAACTTACATCCTCCTAATTTTGAGGTGCTAAGCGTACATGTCGCCTTGTGCCAATCACAAATTCTCTGAACAATGGCGAGTCCTAATCCGTAACCACCTTTATGTTGGTTCTCGGTACGACTTCGGTGTGACTCTGATCTGAAAAAAGGCTCAAATATTTTATCTCGATCCTCCTCATTTATGCCTTGACCGTCATCTTCAATAATTATTTTAATGTTATGTGTTGTATTCACTAGGCTTATTTCAATATTGCCTTTGGCATAACGTAAGGCATTGGTTGATAGGTTTTGAATAGCGCGTTCAAGTAAGTGTTCATTGCAGTTATAGTAGCAAGGTTCTGGTTTTTTCCATGTAATGGTTAAATGACTTAACCGAACTAATTTATCTATTTGATTCGTTATTAACGCTGTTAATTCAACTGAAGATTTTTTGATATCTTGATTAATATTTTCCAAGCGAGCATAACTGAGCATTTCATCGATAAGGGCTTCTATTTCCCCAACATCTTGCACCATATCATTACGCTGTTCTTCGTTTGCACCTTCAAGCATCGCGAGAGAAAATCGTAGTCTTGATAAGGGAGTTCGTAATTCGTGTGATACTGCATTGACTAATTGTTTTTGATCAGACAATAAACGAATAATTCGATGAGCCATGTCTTTAAAGGTAATGACAATTTGTTTAATTGGTGAATGTTGATTAGCATAAATATCGACATCTAGTTTGCCATTAGCTATTTCACTTGCCATCTTGTTCAATTGTTTTAAGTCTCGCCACAGTGGTCTGGTCCACAATGCGATAACGCCACCTAATAATAGATAAGAAACACAGAAAAATAACCATTTGAAATGTTGAGAAGGAGTCTCTATAGACACATTTTGATTTAAAGGACCTAACTGATAAACGATAGCACTTTCCAAAAACTTAACGTAAAAAATGACATTGCCTTGTTCATCGTAGTTACGTAGCACCTGACCAGACATGAGTTTTTCTTTTTGTTCTTCAAGCCAGTAAAAATCACTAATTGGCACGGCTTTAATTTGAACATCAAGCGATTCACTGAGTTTACTTATGATGGACTCTTTGGACTGTGATTGTTGTCCTTGTAACAAAGGCAAAATTTTTGCGACTTGTTCAAGATGATGTAACTGCTGACTCTCAGCGTTCTCTGACTCTATAAACTGTTGCCAAAGTTGCTCAGACAACCAGTTAATAG
>CAJWBY010000126.1 GCA_913020705.1 uncultured Colwellia sp. | reverse complement strand
GATAAATAATGACTGTTGATCAAAAACTCTTCAATGCCGTTTTTAGTCAGTTGCTCTAACCAAATTTGAAGTAAGGGTTTTCCGTTGATTGGCACAAGACACTTAGGCAAAGTATTGGTTAACGGGCGTAACCGAGTGCCAAATCCAGCAGAAAGTAAAATGGCTTTTTTAACTTTCATCATAGTAATTGATCAAATGCTTGTTGTAGCTCTTGGAATGAAAGCGGTTGATTACCAACTTTAGATACTTGGCAAGCTGCGGCCACAGATCCAATTAATGATGATAGCCACAAATCACCTCCACTCGCTAAAGCCATTGCTGTCGAAGCAAGCATACAATCGCCTGCGCCCGCAGGATCAACAACATTAGTTGCTAGTGCGGGAATTTTGTCGTTAGTCCAACTTCTAATTTTTCCACTGTCAGTTACATGTAACAAAGCACCTTCATCGGCGAGTGTGACAATAATATTATGACATTGCATTTTTTGATGGAGTTTTTCTGTCAAAATAATTAAACCATCACGCGTGTTATTCAAGGCAACACGCACTTCACGCTCAGTAGGCGTTATTAAATCGACATTCCGAAAGCGTGAAATATCACCCACTTGTGATGAAGTTTGGCTATCTGCTGCGATCATCACTTTTTTATCATTACAAAGTTCGACAATGGCATCGACTAAAGATTGTGGTAATACACCGTAGTTAAAGTCGGAAAAAACAACTAAATCAATATTGTCTATTTCTGCCACTAATTTTGATAATATCGCCTCTTGAATATCCACGCCAATATCGTGATCACGGAAATCATTCACTCTTAATAGTGTTTTATTTCCGACACGGTAACGACGTTTTTGTGTGGTAGGTCGAGTATCATCTTGAAAGGTATTAGCGTTTAACTGGTATTCTGTAATTTTTTCTTGTGCGTATTTACCTGCATCATCGTCACCCAGTACAGTATAAAAAGAAACATTTTTAGCCCCTAAAGACTTTGCATGCGCTGAGGTTATACCTGCACCACCAAGAAACAATTTTTTTTCATCTGGCGTAACAACAATTGTAGGGTCTTCTTGCGACATGCCTACCGCATTACATTGCATATATTCGTCAATAATAGTGTCGCCAATGACGAGTACATTTAGTTGACTAAAGTTTTCGATGACGCGGGTAACCGCTTCGCGCGTTATTTTATGGTTCTTAATATAACTTGATACTTTAGTGACGTTTAATAAAGGCTGGGTATTTTCGTGACTAAATACCGATGATGATTTTTGAAAGGTATACCCCGAACTAAAAATCAATTTACCACCCTGCTTCTCTAATGCGAATTTTTCAGCGTTAAATTTCCCTTCATATTCACGCCCTTTAACTACAGCTTTTGGATGAAGCTTTTCAATCAATTCATCTATCGGAAGGGCATTAACAAAGCAGTAATCGACAAAACTAAGAGATGAAACTACATCAGAGCGGTCTTCTTCATTATTATATTGCGCGTTTTGTAAAATATTATCGCTATTCACAGCGACAACTAATGTATCGCCGCATTCTTTAGCAAATCGTAATAAACGAATATGTCCAGGATGCAATATATTAAAATCGCCAGTAACTAGTACTATTTTCCCTAGATTTTTTTTACTATGTATAATGTCATTAAGTAATGAAATCATTGAAATAATCACCTGATTTTAAAAGTAGAATTCATACTAAAAGTCAAAAATCATTAGTATTTCTAGGAAAAATGACGAGCTAGATAAGTGCCAGTGATATGACCAATAATACTATGAACATCTTCCACTGGGCCGTATTCTCCCTTATTAGAGCTAACTAAGAGAGATACATCACTATGCTCGGCTAAATACCCACCATCAAAACCAGATATACCGACAATTTTATTACCTTTATTTTTTACAAACTTTAGCGCCTCAATAATATTTTCAGAATTTCCAGAGGCCGAAATAGCAATCAATATATCGTCCTTAACCATAATTTTTTCTAGTTGTTTTGAAAAAATATATTCATATCCATAATCATTACCTAATGCAGTCAACACAGCATTATTATCCGTTAAGGAAATAGCTTTTAAACCGCAAGTAATACTTTTAACACCAAAGCTAATATCATTCGCATAATGCGATGCTGTGGCTGCACTGCCACCGTTACCTATGATGTATATTGTTTTACCCGACGCTGCTACGTCTAATAATAATTGGATGTATTCATTAAATGCGTCACTTTCAATTGCTGATAATATTTTTACAAGATATTGATTATAGTCTTTAGCGTAATCAGCAGGGGTAGTAGACTTTTCAAACATTTGGTCTAGCTTATTCACGTAAATCTCCTTAGAATTAAGTAATTAGATATCTTTCTTTAATTATTGTCAACGTAATCTAAAAGCAGATGCAACCTTCAGACCAAAAAAAATAGGATGTAAAATGAAAGCAATTGTTACCGGTGGATGTGGTTTTATCGGCAGTCACTTAGTCGATTTATTATTAGATATGAATATTTCTACATTGGTGTTAGATAATTTCTCTTCAGGACGCCCTGAAAATCTAGCACATCAACGCCACAATGAGAATCTTACTATTGTTGAATTAGATATTTCTGAAAACGATAGATGTATGAAGCAGTACTTTACAGATGCTGATTATGTTTTTCATTTAGCTGCTCTCGCTGATATTGTCCCGTCAATAAAGAATCCTGATGCATATTTCAAATCTAATGTTGTGGGAACTATGAATGTTATCCAAGCGGCTAGAAGTGCTAAATCGCTGAAAAAACTAGTTTATGCTGCATCAGCTTCTTGTTATGGAGTCCCTGATGAATACCCGACTAAAGAAGAAGCTGATATACGTGTGGAATATCCTTATGCCTTAACTAAACGTTTAGCAGAAGAAATGGTATTACACTGGGGGAAAGTTTACGACTTACCTGTAAATTCAACTCGTTTTTTTAATGCTTATGGTCCTCGTTCAAGAACATCAGGCACATATGGTGCAGTTTTTGGTGTATTTTTAGCACAAAAGTTAGCAGGAAAAGCTTACACCGTTGTCGGTAATGGAGAACAGACACGTGACTTCACTTATATTTCGGATATAGTTTCGGGTATTTGGGCTGTAGCTCAAATTGAACAATGTAATGAAGTAATGAACATTGGCAGTGGCGGTACTTATTCTATTAATCAGTTGGTTGCCTTACTTGGAGGAGATGTTAGTTACATTCCTAAACGCCCAGGTGAACCAGATTGTACATTTGCTGATATATCCAAAATAAAACAATTTACCGATTGGCTTCCTCAAGTATCATTTGAACAAGGTGTCAAAAAAATGCTTTCTCATATCGATTATTGGACAAATGCTCCTGTTTGGGATGAAAAGTCAATCGCGGCAGAAACTAAAGAATGGTTTGACACTTTATCAGAAAAATAAAGTTTAAATTATATACCTGAACAGCAAGAGTGTATCTCATCGATTAGAAACTCTTGCTTTGATCTCTTTTTATACTCTTATATAGCCTGCATTTGGTGATGTAATCCACTTTTCTACCAGTTGATCATATTCACTTTCATTTGGCATCGTTTCATAAGGGTCAAATACCGGCATTCCAATCATACTCATAATGGTCTTATCTTGTTCATCACAACAATGAGATTGACCTAAAAATTTGAAGTAATTATTAACCCCTGTGGCAATTAATTTTACATTTAATTCCTGTAGTACAATATCATTTCTAATTTGTTCTACTGAACGAAAAGCGAGGAAATTTACAATACTATATACTATTGGAATCATGCCCATTTGCGCCATTCCAGCAGCAATACCTATAGTGCCTTGTTCCATTATACCTACATTATGAACTCGTTCAGGAAAGCGATTTTTTAACTCATCAATAACACCAAAGCCACTATCACAAACGAACAACACATACTTTTCGTTGCTTGCCATATGTTTAGTCAGCTTATTAATAATGTTTTTGCGATAATAAGGGTTATCAGCACTATTTTTCATATAAGCCCCCTTGCGCTAAATCTTCTTCTTTAGGTAATCTAAAATGAAACTTAGCCACACCTTCCATACAGTTCAAGCCATGTCCTTTTATAGTATCTGCTATCAACACTTTCGGTCCACAACTATGTTTTTGGGATGTTAACGATGAAAATGTTTTGAGTAAGGCTGATAAAGAATGACCATTACACGTCTCTACATGGCAACCAAAAGCCTGCATTTTAACAGTTAAGTCTGAAATTATATTTTGGTCTGTTAGCACATTATCAACAAAATCCATTGCTTGAAGCTTATTTGCATCAATTATAATAATTAGGTTATCCAGCTTGAACTTACTTGCAAATTGTAAAGCTTCCCAATTGGTACCTTCTTGCATTTCTCCATCGCCAATAATGCAATACACTTTAATGTCTTTTTTCTGTAATTTCGCGGCAAATGCTTGGCCAACAGCCATGGGTAAACCATGTCCCAATGAGCCGCACGACGCCTCAATACCAAAATCTATATTTTGCTCGGAGCAACCCGATAATTCAGAATTTTTATAAAAATTTCGCCATTGCTTTTGAGGTATGTAACCAAGATCGGCGAGAATTGCGTAGAGAGAATAACAACCGTGAGCTTTTGAAAAAATCATACGGTCACGATCCTCCCAATGAGGATCTACAGCAATATTCATTACATGGTAATAGAGGGCGACAAGAATTTCAGTACAAGAAAGTGAAGGTGCAATATGCCCTGCTCTTGCTGGTATACAAACATCAAGCATATCTTGATTTATTCGTTTAGGAATGGATTCAAGTTGCTCTAGTGATAATCTATTTAACAAATTCATATTATTCCAAATGTAAATCAAGCATCGTTTTAATATTGAAATAACGCTTATCGTCTAACGCATTTGGCAACAGACCTTGGTCAAATGCTTGCTTCAATTCAATCACAGCATCTTTTATCGTAAACTTAGGCGTAAACCCTAAACGATCTTTTATTTTCTGTGACGAAATATGGTAAGAACGATTATCGTCAGTAGGTTCAACTTCAATATTAATGTCATCTCCCAACACTTCTTTAACTGTATGCGCTAACGTAATTACTTTTTGGTTTTCGTAGCCGGCATTAAAAATTTCACCATTTATTTTTTCTGCTGGCATTGTTAATAATTCGGCATAGAGATTAGTCATATCCTGAATATGAATATTTGGTCTTAACTGCTCGCCACCAAAAACTTTAATGCTCCCTTTATGATAGGCAAAATTAGTTAAAATATTGACCACTACATCTAAACGCTGTCTTGGTGAATAACCACAAACAGTCGCGGGACGAATTGTTACAGTAATAAAATCATCACTTTTATACTTTGCGAGTATTTTTTCACAATCAGCCTTAAAAACTGAATAGTCGGTCAACGGCTCTAACACCATATCTTCACTCACATTTTCGACATCCTTAACCCCGTAAACACTAGAAGATGAAGCATAAATAAAACGTTTTACACCTTTTGTCTGAGAGAGTTTTACTAATGGCTCAAAAGCATCTAAATTAATGCTTCTTCCAAGCTCTGGGTTAAGATCAAAACTTGGATCATTAGAGATACACGCGAGGTGAATGACGTAATCAGCACCTGTTAATAACTTATCTAACAAAGGTTGATCTCTAATATCACCTTTAATCATTTCTAAATTCGCATGCTCTTCAATAACATCTTCACCATAAATCATTAAATCTATGACTTTAACTCGATAACCTAAATCGAGTAATTTGGGTGTAAGCACAGCACCAACGTAACCTGCGCCACCTGTAATAAGTATTGTTTCCATAAAACCTACTTTTTATATGAAGTTAATGTGTATGGGTTTATTACCAGCAGGCTGTATTAAAGGACTGCCTTTAACATGAGCATCTAATTGCTCATTAACTTTATGCTGCAAACATAATGATCCACACATTTTTTGAGCATTGAATTCAGGAGAAGATAAATAGTTCATAACATCCCAATAGCGATCGGAATTATAAATATCTTTAAAGCGTGTTTCAACGATATTACCTATATGAAATTTTTTGTATTTTTCGTTAAATAACATACCACAAGGAGCAACTAATCCAGACCCAGACATTTGCAACATAAATGGCGCGCCATAACACTTTTGATATGACCGCTTACCATTCGCACGAATCTTCGACCATTTCACGACCACACTATATTCATCATCAGACAAAGCCTCAGCTTCGTGCAAGGTATCATATAAGTCTTCATATTTGTCATAATCTATTCCGAGAGAACCATCCTCATCATCACTACAGTGTTTAATCACGAGGTAGTCTGGCCTTAGCTCTTTACCTAATTCTGCAAGTGGCATAATTTGATCTTTATCTTGTGGCATAAGGACCATTTGCATGCCTATCGTAACGTCTAAATTGTTCTCTTTCTTGATACGAACCATTTCACGGATATTTTTACAGACACGATCAAAGGCTTTTTCTTTAGTCCCCATAATTTCGGCATATCGTTTCGGTTCGCCTGCTGAGATATTAATTCGAATATAATCTAGATGGGGTAATATCATTTCAAGCTTTGAAGTAGTTAGTGCGTAGCCATTAGTACCAACAGCCATCGACAAGCCTAATTCTTTACCACGAATTACCGCGTCAACAAAAACAGGAGATATTGTATTTTCACCATCAGAAACAAAACTAATGCCTTTAACTCCAATGTCAGCACAATCTTCAAGAAAGTCATAAATCACTTTCTGATCAATATTATGTCTATCATTTTCTTGTAGCATGGCATAACAATAACCACACGAATAATTACACGCGCGCGTCAGTGCCATATCAATTGTAATGGGTGCAAATTTTTCGCCACGTTTCCACTTTTCAACACGATCTAAATGCCAACCTATCTTGGTGTCATCGAGTATCAGTTTTTCAGTAAAGTCTTCCATTGTTCTCTCCAAAATGTGTATTCGAAAGTGCTATAGGTTTATCGCCCACTGATGGCCTTTTCGTTTTGTATTTCTATCTACATAAAGCATTGAATAAAGTTGAATTGCTGGATGTACTTGTTTACGTAATATTATTTCTAAATCCATAAGCAATTGTCCTTTTTCATTAGCAGAAATTTCATCGCCGATCATAATTGTTACTCGGGCCTTTTCATCTACACTTTCAACTTCAATTTTGACTAATTTATTTTTATTAGCTAAATACTGATTAATATCCGCATTTAATTGTTTCTTAATGTCATCCCTTTGAGAAACATCCCAATTTAATTGGTTACGGATATCAAAAAAGTTAACCTTCTTACTCGCTAATTTTTTGACCAAAACTGATAATAATGACTTTAAGGGGACAAAAATTTCTGAAAAGTTGAAATGCACTTGAATACCAGCCATTTTTCTTTGTTTACAATTTTTTCTTAAATGGTATTCAATTAATGCAAGACCATTATCACGAATGTCATCGATCGGTAAATTAACAAGGTACTGGCATGCAGCTTCAAATATACCTTTTTGCGTGAAAGATAACTCTCCTTGATAAGCTAACTGTCGAACAACACTTCCCTTATCAACATGAACTTGTAGCGTAACCTTATCTTCTGAAAGCGTAATTAATGTTAGAGCATCATTCTTTTCAAGCATTTTGTTGTGCTTCGCGTTTTCACAGAAATAATTAATTTGACTTAAATACATTTCATCGCTATTCACTTCGCTGCGTTCTTTTGTTACGTCTTTATTATCATTATTGTTTGGGTTGAATATTTGGTTCTTTTGGAATGATAATTTTCTGTTTTTAGATTTCATATCACTAAAGTGATAATTAACACCAGTATCAGTCTCTTCAGAAGTAAAAATAGCAATGTCAGCTAAACGAAGATCAAACTCTTTTCTATTTATTGGAAGCATGGTTTCTTGGGAAAAAGAGAGAGTAAATATAAATTCATCTTCAGAAAAAGCTGCTTCTGCTAAAGAAATGACACTTCTTAATAAGTCAGCGTCTGGTACCCAAATTGCAATAAATTCGTACTTAGGCTTGAAACCTCTTAAGGTATTAAGTAAAGCACTGTTGTATTCTTTTAATGTTTCGTCATATTGTATAACTTTCACTTAACACACCTTTTGTCTAAAAAACCACAATTTACCAAAAGCTTATCATAATCTTTGACGTTATTTTCAGTAATGATTATTAAAGCAATATATGCACCAAGACCTTAAAAATAAAAATTTAAGTCGCTTATGTGAAGATAAATCCATCAATAACGCTAAAAGTTACTACTGTTCTGCATTTATCGTTAAATATGGGCCTGATTTGTCAGCAATCTCGTTAAACCCGCGCAACATATTTACGGCTAGACACAACCGATCGGCAATAAGTTGATCAACGTCTAATTGGTCGTTGGCAAAAACCCTTCGTTCTATCGTTCCTGGTGCTGCAATATTTAATACGATCAATATCCACTCCAAGCCTATTAAGTCGATAACAACATCAAATCGGTTTTTAAACTCTTGGTCTCCTCCGATATAGGCTAAATATTCGTGATAAATAGACCACTTAGATTGTGCTGTTAGTTTTCTTTGAGCGTGGTGAAATAAATCAGCGATCATTTTGCACGCATCATCTAATCCAAAGTATTCAAAATCAATAAAAGTAAAATCATCATCGCCTGTTTTAAGCATGTTATGTGGCCCTAAATCAGATGGGCTTAATGTTCTCCCTTTCGGTGAAAAAGGCTCTTGCTCAGATAGGCCAAGTTTTTTAATTTTCTGTCGTGTATGTTTGAACACCTGCTGTTTAAACATTCGAAATTCATTTTGAATAAATTTATTTACAACCGCTAGAGTTTGGTTGTTATTACAGCCTAGCTCTATTAATTTTAGTCTAGACTCAATCTTGTCAAAGTAATCTTTAAGTGTATTTCTAGCATCAGATGCTTGGACCATTAATTGGGTATTGGATGTTTGATGAATATTCTTTAATTGAGTAATAAATTGAGTTATTGCTCTAGCACTTTCTAAACTGTGTTCAATTGATACTTGATTACTACCTTCTATATATTGATAAAAAGCGTAATGATTTATATTGTCAAAAACATATGGATAAGGAGTGTTATTTATCTTATGTTCACAAAAAAGCTTTAGTGCTTCGAATTCAGTTTTCCCACGATTTCTGTGGTCAAATTCAGAAGAAAAATAACGTTTTAATATATATTTTTTACTTTTTTGAGAAACCACTTCAACAATCTGGTTATTACCATGTCTTGTTAATGCTTTAGCTTTCCGTGGAAAACCTCTTTCAAATAAAAACCAAGACTGTGTTTCATTTATGCCTAAACGGCTAATGACAAGACATGTTTGTAAGCACTGTTGCCAATCATGACAACGTTCAGCTTTTGATGAAACATCCTCACCAAAGCCTATGGGAATGGTATTCTTAGGGAAGTTCGGATGCAAAACGACTAAATCTAAATCATCAATAAATATATCAAGTTCTAGACTTGTTATAGTTGATATTTTATCTTCTAAGTTATCAAGAAAAAATAACGAGGATTCATGAATTAACGCTTCATTGACAATGAATTTTTTGGTCAACCAATCGAGTGCATATTCTCTTAAGTGAACCGTTGGATCATAATGTGACACTACACTTTTATGACTAACAATAAATAGCTCATGGCCTTGTTTCTTTAATGATTCAAGCGCAACTAAAACACCTTCAAAAGCTTCAGCCTGAAAGATAGCTTCCCCATAAGCAATAGATTGAAGTTCTTGCCAATGTAGATCATTGCCATAATGGGCAATGATTGCTTGTTTCACTTGTTCTTTGTCTTTAGGTATGTCTGCGGAAATATAACTGAATTCACAGGCTAAAGTGTGGAAAACATAATGATAATTAATGATTGTATTATCAAAATCAATACCTATTCTCACCGAATTACCGACCTTTCATTTTAAAGAATTCATTGACTTTTTCAGCTACAAATGAAATTTGCACATTAGTTAGGTGCTGATGTATTGGCAATGACAAAATGCGCAATGCGCTCAATTCTGTTTCTGGTAAGTCTCCTGGTTCGTAACCTAAGTAGTGCGCCGCTGGCTGCAAATGAATAGGCACTTCGTAATGTATGGCACTAGAGATATCATATGTCTTCAAGTATTCCTTTAATTCATCTCTATATTTACACTGGATAACAAAAAGGTGGTTAGCATCATGCCCAACAATTGATTTATCTGGCAAGACAACATCAGAACATAACAATGAACGATAAAGTTCAGCATTAGCATGACGCTTGTCTAATACCTCTGGTAAACCTACAAACTTACAATTTAATATAGCGGCTTGAATTTCATCTAAACGGGAATTATATCCCCAAAGCTGAATATCATTTCGAGACGCTAAGCCATGTTGACGTAATAAAGCTATTTTCTGTGCTAGATCTTTATTATTAGTGGTGATAACACCGGCATCGCCAGCAGCATTTAAATTTTTCAGCGGATGTAAGCTAAAACAACCAATATCCCCAATAGTACCCGCTGCCTGTCCCTCATAACTGGCACCTACAGCTTGTGCGGCATCTTCAATAACAAACAATTGATGCTTTTCTGCAAGAGCCATTATGGCTTTCATATTTGCCATTTTTCCAGCAAGGTGAACAGGCATAATAACCTTAGTTTTTGACGTTATCTTTTTTTCAATTTCCTGCACTGAAATTTGTAAATCACTTCCTATATCAGCAAAAACAGGAGTAGCACCACAGATTGCTATAGAAGATGTTGAAGAAACCCATGAATTTGCAGGCGTTATAACTTCATCACCCTCTTGGACCCCTAGAGCTTTCATCGCAATGATTAAAGCGTCGGTGCCATTTGCAACGCCAAATGAATACTTGCATTGACAGAACTCTCGAAAGTTTTTTTCAAAAAGTGAAACCTGCTCACTCATAATATATTTACCCGAAGATAAAACCTTTTGAATAGCCAACATCACTTGATCTTCTATTTCAAAGAATTGTTCAGCAATATCTACATATGGAACTTTCATCATTCACCTATAAGTAAAATTCGTTAACTTTTTCAATCATATAATTAATTTCGTCAGCAGTTAAATGTTGATGAACAGGCAAAGTTATTATATTTTTAGCTTGAGATTCAGCCACAGGAAAGTCCCCTAACTTATAACCTAGATGCTGACTGGCTTGTTGTAAATGAAGAGGGATCGGGTAATGTATTTTCGAACTTATTCCCTTAGATTTAAGATGTTCATTTAATGCATCACGGTTTTCAACCAAGAGCATATACATGTGATATACACACTTTTCATTTACAGCTTTAGGAGGAATTGTAATTACCTGGCTTAATCCTTTGAATGCGAGGTCTAATTTTTGTGCATGTTTAATACGCTGTTGGGTTATCCACCCAACATCAGAAATCAAATGGTTGCCGACAATTGCTTGTAAACTATCAAGACGACTATTATATGCGTACTCAGCATAATGATCTCTGTCGACCATGCCATGATTTCTCAGCAAATGTAATTTGTCTCTAATCTCTTTCGAATTAGTGGTGATCACACCACCGTCTCCCCAAACATTTAGGTTTTTCAAGGGATGAAGACTAAATGCCCCCGTAGCTCCGATAGTGCCACAATTTTGATTATCAAAAGAAGCGCCAATTGCACAACATGCATCCTCTATAACCTCTAAATTATATTTCTTTGCAACTGCCATCACTTCTTTCATGTTAACCGGCTGCCCTGCGTAATGAACTGGCATAATAGCTTTTGTTTTGTCAGTAATGACTGATTCAAGTTGCGAAGTGTCCATCACATACTTTTCATTACAATCGACAAATACTGTGCGAGCACCCGATGTTTCTATTGCCCCCACAGTGGCAACAAATGTATTGGCTGTTGTTATAACTTCATCACCAACGCCAATACCTAAGGCTTTTAAGGAAAGAAATAATGCATCTGTTCCCGAATTTACGCCTATAGCATAATTACAGCCAATTAATTTTGCGAATTTATCTTCAAATTCAACCGTAGCTTTGCCTAAAGTAAAGTCACCCGAGATGACCAACTTTTTAATATCAGCCAAAATAGCGTCAGGATCTGCAAATTGTCTTGCTAAATAGGAATAGCCTACTTTCATTATTACCTCATTAATCATTTTTTGATAAAACGACTTATCTTATATTTACTCAGCAAAACTTGCTGAAGGCTTAAATGTATGTTCATGTGCCGTCAAAAAACTGTCTGTAATTACACATTTATTTCTATGGCAAAAATCTTCCGGCAAAGCATTAAAATACGCTATTTGCTTTTCTGTCAATGTCATATTTAAGATACGATTCTCAACCATCCTTTCAAACTCAACAACAGCTTGAAGAATTTCGTCCTCAGTATTTTCGATATAATGATATCCATACTGTTCAAATACAGCACTATTAAAACTTAAATAAATAGGCGCGTTATTATCTTCAGATAATGGTTTTCCCGCACAAACGTCAAGTAAATTAACTTCACTTTCATCTTGGAATAATCGTTTTGGAATGAAGCGACCATATTTCATATAAGGGTGCTGAATAGGAACACCGTTAACCACTAATGTTGGCGTATCTAACATAGCAGCTACACCATATGGGCCACCAAAATTTGCGATGAAGAATTGACAAACGCTAAGAATAAAAACCTCTAATAAATCACCATGAACTTGATCTCTTTGCAGGCAAAAATCGAAATAGTTAGGGTCATCGATTTCTAAATTTTGATTGGTATTAGCACCTATACGGACAACTTTATATCCTTGAGAAATAAGGTATTCAACAGCTTGCTTATAACTCTCTATTTTAGCATCTCTAAAATCATGATAAGAAAAATCACCACCATTAGTAATACTTGATAAATAGGCACTATCTCTAACATGCAAACAGACAATTTTATCAAGCTTTTTAATTCCTAATGCGGAAAGGATCTGCCAAGCTTTATTTTCATCGCTAGGTGGAATTTCAGTACACTTAGGATAATCTTCATAAATACTAACTAAATTTTTGAAACCTTGCGTATTTATATCAATGTTGCTTTTTCCTCTTAAAGAGCAATTAAGATCATAAGGAAAATCAGCAAAGAAAAAGTCATCAAGTAATGTTGGACGCGATACGTATAACTGATACCAAAACGGCGCGACTACTATATGAGATATGTTTTTCAGTAAAGAAAGCAGGTAAGAATTGCAAGACTCTGGCGTATTACTAACGAAAAGATATAAGCAATCTTGCTCATCTTGACCTTTAACTTTTCTCATTAAAGGCTCAATTTCACTCGATAAATGACCAATACGTTTGAGGGTTAAAATATTTATTTTAACCCGTTTATATTTCGGGTCCACTTTTTTTAGTAGTTCTAAAAGTAACACCATACACTGTTCATCATCAGGATTAACACTCAAAGCATATGACAATGCGATAAGCGCACCCGCAGTATCTTTTTTCTCTAGATATGCTTGATATAAGAGTATAAAACCGGTGGAATCAGTACTACGCATATTGACATAATGTTCTAATAACTTAATATCCGAGCTAACTTTCCCTAGCCCATCGAGTGCTTTTAATTTGTATAGTACATATTCACTATTATTTGGATCTTTTAACAGTAATATATTTACTGCATCTAATAGTTGAAGAAAACTGCCCGCCTGGTCGAATTCTTTTACTTGTTCAAGTAATTCACTTACTTTTAATTTCGTTTGCATACTAAACCCCATATTTCCTTTTTAAATAAAGCTCATACTATTAAGATACTCATCATTACTTTTGCTAATATAAACTGATGTGATTATCATTGATTTCTTATTTTTAATCATTGATGTCAAATACCTTTTTCAATATCAATATGGAAAAATCATTCATTGATGTTAATATATTTCACATGATTAGCTAGATATTTCTGTAAAGCCTCAAATCAAATTGTTGAGAGTTAGAAACAGATTTGTAGAGCAATATAGTTAACCGGTTAGGGTCAAGCTAATATTATGCCAACCTTAATCTACTTAAAAGAATAAATAACATTCTTATTGTCGGTATTATTCTTGCTGTAAGTATAAAAATAGTAAAATGGTAGCATTTTGACTAATTTACCTAAAAATTAAATTGTTGTGAGCAAG
Organism: uncultured Colwellia sp.; assembly: GCA_913020705.1. Next base: position 105 of record CAJWBY010000126.1, on the reverse strand, counting down.
ATTTATAATTGAATAAATAATTTCAAAAAACATTTGTAACGGAAAAATAATGACGAAGTTATCAAACGAAAAAAATGAAACCTTTAAAACTAATCCTTACGGTGA
>CAJWBY010000125.1 GCA_913020705.1 uncultured Colwellia sp. | reverse complement strand
ATCTCCGGCTCCCACGCAACCATCGAGCTGCAAGGCGCAGGATTTGTGCTGATCGATCACAACACCAACGGCACCTTTCTCAACGGCAGTCTCAGCCCCACCGGCAGAGATGTACGCACCGAACTCAACGACGGCGATCTGTTGACGATTGGCAAATACGTCTTGGCAGTGGCAATTGTGGCGGCTGCCACTGCACCTAGCAGTAGCTTTCTGGATGATTTTTCTGCCGCTTCAGATGAGTTATCGCATTTGCAATGGGTGCCGCTGGATAAAACCCGAGACTTTGATCTGCCGTTCATCACCGAAGTCGTTCTGGCCGAAATATCTGGCCGCCTGACACAAACCGGCGCGCCGGCTTCGGTGCCATTTTTTAAAAATAACGACGAATCCAGCGAAATGCTGCGGCTGCGGGGCTATGTACTGCCCGATTAACCGTCAGATCACCAGAATCAACCCTAGGATGCTGACCGATAAGATGCCTAAACCACATAATTCACGTCGGGTGATCGGTTCTTTAAAGAAAAAGACCGTCGCCAACAGGCTGAATATCAGTTCGATCTGACCCAGCAAAATCTGCAAATTTCGGTGTATATTCAGCACTTGTTGAACTATTCGTAGCTTTATTATAATAACCCCCTATTATCCATGATAAAGGGGAGTCTGACTGAGAGACCAGACGAATTTCTTGCGTTAAATTATCAGCTTCTAAATGATTAATATAAATATTATAAAAAATTAATATTTCTTAAGCCGCTGATTTTTAGCGTTTTTATTTTTATGCTCAGTTTTCTCTGCTGCAAAGCTTGTACTTGCTTGACAGCTTAATGCGACAACTATCGCAATGGTAGATAGTTTGAAGTTAGTAGTCATGTATTTTGCCCTCTTACACTAATATTAGCAGCGCCATATTAGTTACTAGTTATATTTATAATATTTTCTTCCCCAGAATTAATATAGAGATCAATGCAAACGTTTGCAAGTTTTTTTTGCAAACGTTTGCATTATTGTTCTTTCAATTGCATTACTAGCTAGATATGTAATACTTCGTCGGCATTTATATTTTATTAATTTTGGAAATAAACGGAATTGGCTAACGAAAATAAACTTACTTTGGCAGGGCTTGCTAAATTAGCTGGCGTATCAACGTCAACGGTATCAAGGGCTTTGAATGATAACCCATTGATAAAAAAAGAAACCCGTGAAAAATTACAAGCATTAGCGAGTGAAAATAATTTCAGCCTAAACCGAGCGGCTAGCCGTTTGCGCACGCAAAAAACAAATGTTGTCGCGGTAATTTTAAACTTAACTGACAATACCGATCAAAGTATCAGTGACCCATTTTTGCTTAAAGTGGTGGGTGATTTGAATCAAGCGCTTAATCAAAGAGGTTATGAATTACTGTTGTCTAACTCTTTTATGGCAACACAAGATTGGGCAAATTACTTTATAGGTAGTAGTCGTGCAGACGGCATTATTGTTATTGGGCAGGGTAAAAGTACCGAAAAAATTGAAAAAGTGGCTAAATCTAATGCACCACTTGTAGTTTGGGGCGATCCAAAAGCGCATGCAAACTACGCGGTTGTTGGTAGTAATAATGAGTTAGGCGGATATCAAGCGACTGAACATTTAATAAATACGGGTTGCAAGCGTATTTTGTTTCTTGGTGATCCTGAACATGCAGAAATGAGTGAACGCTATAAGGGCTATGGGAGAGCGCTAAAAGAGTATGGTATTAATATTAGTGATGAATTAACACTAGCATGTGATATTACCAGTAAAGTGGCGTACGAAAGAATTGGCGATTTAATTCTTGATAAGGGGTTAAGTTTTGATGGCATTGTTGCATCAAGTGATATGGTCGCCCTTGGCGCTTTAAAAGCCTTGAAAGAACGCTATATTAGTATTCCTAATGATGTTGGCATTGTAGGGTTTGATGATATTGCGATGGCTGAGCTTTTTCACCCGTCACTGACCACGATTAAACAAAATACTAAATCGGCGGCTAAAATAATGGTCGAACAATTATTAGCACAGTTTAACGGGGAAAAAGCTAAGTCGGTTGTTATGGATATTCAGTTAATAGCACGAAACTCTACGCGTTCTATCTAATAATCGTTAAACCCTCTTATTATTAGCGCACAAATGCAAACGTTTGCATTTGTGCGCTTTTGGTTATAGACTAAACTTAACTATCCAATAATGAGTTTATTCATGTCACGTTTTATAACCATATGTGCAATTGCCGCAAGCTATTTCGTTTTTGCTATTCTGCTGAATAGCGTTGGTACTGTCATTCTTCAGTCAATAAATAGCTTTGATATAAGTAAACCGCAAGCGAGTTCATTAGAAGGGTTTAAAGATCTATCTATCGCTTTTGTTTCTTTTTTTGTGGCATCTGTTATTCCTCGAATAGGTTATAAAGTTGCACTGTCTGTGGGTTTAGCGATAGTAACCGTTGCTTGTTTCTTAACGCCCGTTGTTGGTAACTTCGTCGTGATCAAACTACTATTTGCCTGTATCGGTGTGTCGTTCGCGCTTGTAAAAATATCCGTTTACTCAATTATTGGTCAGTTAACATATTCAGTAAAGTCTCATTCCTCACTGCTTAACACCATAGAAGGTATTTTTATGTTGGGCAGTTTATCTGGCTATTGGTTATTTAGTTTTTATATTGATGGAAACTCTGCTGAGTCTACGCAATGGATGAATGTTTATTATGTGCTTGCCGTTATTTCTTTATTAACCTTAGTGTTAGTGAACTTTTCTTCGATTAGCAAAGCTGAGCAGTCTTTGACATCGACAAGTATATTTACTGATTTTATTGAAATGGTAAAAATGAGCTATCAAGGATTGGTACTGATTTTTGTTATTTCAATTTTTCTGTATGTATTAATCGAGCAAGGGATCGGCACTTGGCTACCTACTTTCAATAGTGAAGTCTTAGGATTACCTACCAACATTAGTGTTCAGATGACGAGTATTTTTGCCGCTGCATTAGCGTTAGGTCGATTATTGGCAGGGCAAATACTACGTTACATAAATTGGTATACGTTTTTGAATATCTGTTTAGCGGGTATGGCACTAATTATTCTATTACTGCTGCCATTAACGCACGAGCCTACTACGGGTTTAGTCACCAGTGTTTTTGACGCTCCAGCCGTTGCATATTTACTTCCATTAATTGGTTTAATGATGGCGCCTATTTATCCCGTATTAAATTCAGTGATGCTCAGTAGCTTAGCGCGCTCTAAACACTCATCTATGACTGGGCTCATTGTAGTTTTCTCCGCACTTGGAGGCACAACGGGATCTGTTATTACTGGGTTTTCTTTTGAAGCACTCGGTGGTCAACAAGCCTTTTATCTTTCGTTAATACCTATGGGGCTCTTAGTCGCTAGTTTGTATTTTTTTAAAGTCGCAACAGCGAAGCATTCTGTTTAAAGAAATAACAACAAGGTTATCCCATGATGAATACCGAATTATTAAATCAACAAGTTAAAGAAAGTTTACATTTTTTTGAAAGTGAATTATTCAAAGATGTGCAAATGAGTGGCTTGTTTAGCGACAGTAAAACTTTTGCTGACGCTATGCCAAAAGCTTCTTATGTGGAAATCTTACAAAGTTACCATAACGAAAAAATAGATATCACGACGTTTAACCTGAAAAATTTTATTGAAGGTTATTTTGATATTATTAAATATGAAGAAGTACGCAGTGAAACCGTAAAAACCAGTATTGAACAACATATTGACTCATTATGGACAGTGTTAAAGAAGAATGCTGATACCAATAGAAACGATTCTTTATTACCTTTAAAAAAACCTTATATAGTTCCCGGTGGAAGGTTTAGAGAGATTTATTACTGGGACAGTTATTTCACTGCATTAGGTTTAGTTGAGTCAGGAAATATTGCTTTAGCTGAATCTATGTTGAGTAATTTTTTAGATCTACAATCAAGCTATGGCTGTATTCCTAATGGTAATAGAAGTTATTACTTATCTCGATCACAGCCACCTATTTTAGGCTTGTTAGTTGACTTACTTTTACCTTTTCAGTCAGATAAACAACAATTTATAACAACGCATATTATCGCAGTTGAAGCCGAATATAAGTTCTGGATGAAGGGAAAAGAGCTGGGTTCAGATGAGGTACTTGAATCTGGACGAATTGTTAAAATGCCAGACGGAAGTTTGTTGAATCGATATTGGGATGATAATGCTTCTCCACGCCCGGAGTCATATCGTGAAGATATTGAGTTGTTTAACGAATCAAAACCTGATGATGCTGAATCTTTTTATCGCAATATACGTGCTGCTTGTGAATCTGGTTGGGATTTTAGCGCTCGTTGGTTAAGTGAAGATCATTCATTAGCGTCAATTCGTACCACTCGTATTTTACCTGTTGACTTAAATTGCCTATTGTACAAACAAGAAAAGTTACTCGCTCAGTATCATGAAATGCTTGGTAATGAAGCATCGAGTATTGTTTATGTAAAGTATGCGACAACAAGAAAATCAGCAATACAGCGTTATATGTGGTCTGAACATGATGGTTTTTATATGGACTATGATCTTGATAAAAAATCGAAAAGTTCAGTCAAATCTTTAGCGAGTGTATTACCTTTATTTGTTGCGTTAGCTGATGCGAAACAAGCTGACCAAATTAGTAAGGTAATTGAAAATGAATTTTTACAGCGAGGAGGTTTAATCACGACTGCTATTGAAACAGGTCAACAATGGGATTCACCAAATGGTTGGGCGCCATTGCATTGGTTTGCTGTTCAAGGCTTAATTAAATATGAAAAACAATGTTTAGCACAAACCATTAAGAACCGTTGGCTTAATACAGTAGAGTCGTATTTTCAGCAAACAGGAAAAATAATGGAAAAATATAATGTTTGTCAGCAAAGCCATAAAGCCGAAGGCGGAGAGTATGATGTACAAGAAGGTTTTGGTTGGACAAATGGTGTGCATGTCGCCTTTAGCGCGTTATGTTTTAGCGAAAGAGATTAAACTGGATCTTTTACAAGAGCTAATTATAGCCATAAAGGTTACTCACATTAGTGCTCGCAATCATTTTTTGTAGTCAAATGAATAACCGTTGGTGTTTTATTATAATTCAGGTAAAATGCGCGGCGAGTTGACCAGACAATCGCTGCTTTATCGTTGTATCAGATGTGCAAACTGAAGATATACGGATAAGGGGGAGGAAAGTCCGGGCTCCAATGAGCAGGGTGCCAGGTAACGCCTGGGCGGCGTGAGCCGACGACAAGTGCAGCAGAGAGAAGACCGCCGATGACTTCTTCGGAAGAACAGGTAAGGCTGAAAGGGTGCGGTAAGAGCGCACCGGATTACTGGTAACAGTAATTGCAGGGTAAACTCCACCCGGAGCAAGACCAAATAGGGTTTCATGACTATTTGAACGTAAGTTTAAATAGTATAAGCGTGGTTCGCGTGGAAACCGGGTAGGTTGCTTGAGCCTTAGAGCGATTTAAGGCCTAGACGAATGATTGTCACTCTTCTTCGGAAGAGATACAAAACCCGGCTTATAGTGTTAGCTCACAAATTTTAGTAACTGCTTGTTTTCGTTAATGGAAGCAAGCAGTTTTCTAAAATCCTTTCATATCAATTCGTTACAATCAAAAAAATGGTACACGGTTAGTGACACGGTACTGATTTCTATACACATAAATCGACGCTGAAATTTTCGACTGAAATTGCGCTTCGGAAGTTATTTAGGCTCAGATTTTTTCCTGATAAACTTTTCAGCTCAGCATTAATTTCAATGTTTTAAAATCTCAAATAATTGGTACACACTTTGGTACACGGTTTTAAAAAATTGGCCAACTTGAGTTAGTAAATTGCAGGCAGTTACAGGGTTTAAGTATTTATACCTTAGGAAAAGTACTTTTTATGTGAGAGTTAAAGTACCGAAACACCTTGGCGCGAGGGAAATACGGCTCTGCTTACGAACGCATAAACTAAGTGTTGCAATATTGGTTTTAGAGCGTCTTCTACCGTTAATTTCTTCGTTAAAACAACTTGTTATTCGCTCAAGAACATTAGACACTGACTCCACTTGTCTGCAGTTTACCAAAATCAAGGATGCTATGTTGAAGCAGTTAGAAATATCCGATATTGACCCGATGATAGCTAAGCTTGAACAAGGTTATAGTGATAAGGGGCATACCGTTAATGCCCTATCAACCGGTTCATTATTAGGCTTGAATGAGGTCTTTAAAGAGCAATATCTTTATATCGCGCAAGCACAGAATAATGAACAACGATTAGTACGCTTTAGTGAAGTGGTAGTAGGTTTAACCCAATAGCAGAAGTGGCCTTTCTTAGAGTCTATTTCAACCGTTATTAAAGCCATGTCTTTTGTTGATAGTGATAACGTTGATAACGATGAAGGGTTAAAAGACCAAGCAAGCCAACTACTGAAAGCTTCGGGGTTTAATATTGATCAAGACTCAGTGTCCTATCGAGTATTACTTAGCAAATTAAAAGCGTCTAATGATTTGAGAGATGAATTACTTAGTTCAATATTTACGGGTGATAGCATTGGTGAGCGAGAGCTGAAGTCATTGATTAGTTTATCACCCGTTGCACAGCAGCTTAGTACTATTGAGCCTCTACAACCTAAATCTACCAAACCCTTATTTTCTCAAGTCTATGCCGAATTCCTAGCGCATAAAATTAATAAAGATAAACTGTCCCTGAAAATGCAGCAGAGTTACGAGCGCATGCACATAGTTTGGCTGGCATTAGTTGAAGATAAACCTATTGATAGCTATACCAAACAAGATATTGGTCGATTTATAGATAGGTGCTTTGAGTTACCTAGAATGAATATTGGCCCATACAATAAAATGACATGGGAGCAACGGCTTGAAGTTGATGCTCCCGACGAAGATCTTCAATCACCCAAATCAGTTCAGCAATACCACAAGTGGGTTATGGGTGTTTTCTCCTATGCTAAACGTGACACTATTGCCTACATTACCATTTCACCCTGTTCAATTAGACGTAACTTTAAAGCTAGAGTACGCGGAATATTCAATGATAAAGAACTATCGGCATTGTTAAATTCCGCTAAACAAGAACGCACTAAATGGAAAAAGTGGGTCATTTACCTTGGCATTTATACTGGTGCTAGACGTGGCGAGTTAGTTCAGCTTAGGAAAAGTGATGTGAAGCTTGATAAAGAGTCACGCCGCCATTATTTGATCATAACCGATGAACATGCTACTCAAAAACTTAAAACAGCTCACTCTAAGCGGCTCATACCATTACATAATGCATTAATAGATGCTGTGTTTATTGAGTATGTTAAAAGTTGCGAGGACAGGGTTTTTTATGAGCTGTCTAATGTTGAGGTTGTAACGGGTTGGATGCCGCGCCATATGGCAAGTCTGAGTATTCCTCCTACCAATGAGTTTGATCATATCCGTTCTTTTCACAGCCTGCGCCATACCTTTATAACTAAGAGCATGAGTGAGCCCAATGTTAATATTAACTTGCTTCAACAAGTTGTTGGCCATGAAATTAGTAGCTTTGGTATTACTAGCAACTACACGCACAAAGTTACGGATATAAAGAATTTAATTCCGATTATTGATGCGTTTGAAGTGTAATAAAACTTAGGGATAGAGTTTTGAAACGGAAAATATTACTTGTACTTTTAACGGCTCTCGCATTTGTGGGTAGCTTTTTCCTCGCTAATCATTTTTCAGAGAAAAAATTGATTTGCCAGATCAAGTTGCTCAAAGTATTAGGTGGTTTGAATCCCTATTTTTAGATACCCAAGAACTTGAAGCAGTTAGTACTGAAAGGCTAGATAATAATACAGTAAAACTCGACATAGATGATACGGAGCAGAATTACTCGCATGTAGAAGTCGGTAATCGGCATGTATGTGTAGATACATCATTAGGTGAGTTGAAATATAAAAAGGTTGGTAATATCTTCACGTGGACAGATGATAACGATGTTTATCATGTTAGCGATAAAGCACCAGATGAGGGGCAGTTTGAACTACTTGATTACGCAGGTGAAAAGGTTTTCGATTACTTCTCTTTAGGTTTAAATACCGAAAGACTACCTTATAATTTCCATCAAAAACTTACCGCAAAGCTGAATAAGCTATTTGAACTATACGGAAGATTACTTGATAGCTCAGCCTTAAAAAAAGTAGATATTAACTTGCGGGTATATCAATCGAAAATGGCTTTTGAGCAAGTAAAGAAACGACATAACATGTCTAGTGGCGACAATATTAACGGTTTTTATAGTCATGGTAATAATCAGGCATATTTACTATTTCGAAATAATGAACGAACAATGCGTACGGCTGCGCATGAGGCAACACATGCGATTAACCGCGCAATTATTGGGTATACACCAAGGTGGCTAAATGAAGGGCTTGCTGAATATAGTGAATACATTCAAGTGGCAGGTAATTCAGCTACAGTTTATCCGAATAAAGATTGGACGAATAAATACTTTATATCAAAACCTCTATTGCCTTTATCTAGCTTATTTTCAGCTAGCAGAAGTCAGTGGAATTCAGGCTTAAGGCAACAGTTATACACAACTAGTTGGGCATTTGTTTATTTCATGATGGAGCACCCACAACGTAAAACAATACTAGCTAAGCTGATTAAGAGCGAACAAAAAAATCTTTGTAATATTATCGATAGAAATAAAGTTGAACAGAAATTGGAGGTACCATTAAACGTGCTACAAAAGCAGTTTTCAAGTTGGTCTAAGTCAAAGCTTAGAAGGCAATCAATATAGTCTATGCAGGATGATGTAATAGGAAGGCATGAGGGGTTCAAAATCCGTTGCCTTCGGGCGTGACTTTTCAAGTCCGTCTTCCTGTACCAATTCAATTGATTTATTGCTTGAATACAAGAAGCCAGCTTAGGCTGGTTTTTTTGTGCCTAAATTCTGTATAGCCATTCCTAACCCTTCAATATCCGTCGTATCAAGCCCCATTAGAAAATTAAGGGGGACGAAATGCCAAGGCATAAGTTCATGTTATTTAGTGTAAATTTTTTTATAATTGCTTTTGCTAAGATTATTTTGTTTTATCAAATTTCATTTTGAGCTATGTGAATATTGACTTCTTTGGTATGACCAGTATATATTACAGATAGAAATGGATTTCATATATTGCCAATGGGACGGTATCTAATTTTTAAATTGTAAATTTAACATCAACTATATCTAGTCGATGTTTATTATTTTGAATATATGATACCTATGAATAAATTAGCAGTAAACCAACTAAAGATTGGTATGAAAGTCGTTAAATTAGATAGAAAATGGCTTGATACCCCCTTCTTAAAACATACCTTCGTAATTAAGTCTGAAAAGCATTTAGTTCAACTACGAAACACATGTGAATATGTCTTTGTAAAGTCAGGGTCGTCATTGAGTTATATTGACAATGAAAGTGTGTCGACTCAAAATAAAGAAAAAGAAGGAAAAGCCGCTTTATCAAAGTCCTTTAAGCTATTAAATGTTATCTTTAATGACTTGACCACGAGCTCTTATTTGAGCTCTAAAAAGGTAAAAGAGGTTGTTAATTATTTAACTGTTCAGGTTTTAGCCGACTCTAAAACCTATGAGTATTTAAATACTATCCAAAGCAAATCCCCCTGCATTGCGCATAAATCATTAAGAGTACTGATACTCTATTTAACAATGTGTAAATATTTAGGCATAAAAAAAGACAAACTATTGAGTCTTGGCTGTGCTGCCTTACTGCATGATGTAGGAATGGTTAAGCTTCCTATTACGTTCGATAAACCAGAAAAATTGACTGTAACAGAAAGAGATCACGTTCTGTGCCACACTCAAATAGGCGTAAAGCTTATTGAAGAAAATAAAGAATTCCCTAGTCTCGTGAGTCGAATTATTGAATCACATCATGAGCATTTTAATGGTACAGGTTACCCGGCTGGGTTAGCCGGTCGAGATATAAACCTCTATTCAAGGATGCTTACCTTGGTTTGCACATATGAAGCAATAACTCGTAACAGAAATTATAAGAGTGCCTTATGTTCTTATTCTGCTATTTCAGAGTTAGCCAGAGTTTCAGGAACTATGTTAGATCCTCGTCTTGTCGCTAGGTTTATTGAAGTGATAAGGGAGTTTCCTGTCGGCACTCAAGTAAAAACATTTGATGGAGATTTCGTTAAAATTTTAGCTAAAGTGGGGGGGGGGAAATATCAAGTTACCTTAGCCTCTTCTGAAAATTGCGATTGTAACTTCCTACTAGATAGTGATGTTTTTGAAGGGGTGGTTTATGAATAACCTAAGTATTTTGCAAAATAATAGCACTTATACGTTAGTAGCCCCTGATGAAGAAAAATTAACACCTTGCTATAACAGATGTCGGGATTGTCCTTTGTTTCCATATGAACAACTTGCAAGTGCAAATATTGATAAAGGAGAGAACCTTGGTACTTTTATTATTCATGGCGAACACCGCAAAGTAAGTTCTCAAGGGTTTAGGTTGATTTGCGCCTTAACGCGTCACAGGAACACAGTATTACCAAAAGATTATTTAATTCAATATGTTTGGCCAGAATCTACTATTGTAAGAAATAACTTAAATGTTGCTATTTATGATTTACGAATTTTGTTACGAGGATCGTTAATTGATATTGAAAACCACCGAAAAGAAGGTTATTGCTTAAAGTTATAGAATAATTGCAGTACTTTAATGAAGCTGAAAATAGCATCCTACACTTAGGAGCTTATTTTCAGCTTTATTCATAAATAGAGCTTAAATAGTATTTTTCTTCTTCTGTAAGTGTATTAATTTCTTTCTGTTGACTAATACTTTTTAGTTTTACCTCTTCGGTTAACATCTGCATTAATCCCATGCATACATCGAGGAAGTACTCATCTTTTTTTGTAAACATTATTGCTTTATTTTTCAATAGATTAATATCGATAGGAACTACTTCACTAGATATGTATTGTGCTGCTATTTCAAATTCAGAAATTATTTGAGCATGAGTGAGTTTATCCATTATTTGACTCCAATACCTGTTTCCAGTTGTGGATTAAAATAAAACCCTTGAATTTTTACACCTTTAATATTCGATATAAACTCTACCTGTTTTTTCGTTTCTACCCCTTCAACTATAAGGAGGTGCTCTTGCTTTAAGTAAGTTAATAAACTTTTTAGGAAGTTTATGTCTGTGACTAAAAGCCCCCAAAAGAGTTCTTTCGCAACTTTGATTGCACTGAACTTCACTTTTTTTGAGAGGACTATGTCGAAATTTGACTGATTATTGCCAAAATCATCTAACCATAAGCTGATGTTTGAAATCTTGTTTATTTCGTCAAGTATCCCGTATTCGTAAACGCCTAATTCTTGGAGATCGCTTTCTAATAACTCAAAAGCTATCTTTTGCTCATTGTGACTCAACAACAATGGAAGGAGTTCACCAAGCCTACGTATAACTTGTATAGGCGTGTTTAGGCTAACGGTATAATTTTTTATAGAGGGCTCTGCTAATATGGCGGTTAAAATCAATTTAAACAACTGCACATGTTCACTCTCTGTTAAATGTTGAAAAAAGCTGTAGGCAGCGATGCTTGAGTCTTGATTAGCCACGGAGCATAAAACCTCTATGTTTTCACAGGCGTAAGGTGGAGTGATAATCTTCTCTATGCGAGGTGAAATAACCACTTCCCCCCAGATTACACTGGTGAAATCAATATTATTTAAGCTAAACACTCTGTATCCTTAATTAGCTCTATTTCATCATTTGATGAGGTTAGAGCATAACCAAAACCTCTGATATTCTGTATTTTTATATTAGTATGTCTAAGGGTTGTTCTTATCTCTGATATTGTAACGGTGAGGTTATTCCTCACCACTAAACTGTCAGGCCAACCATATTCATGTAAATAATTAAAGCTGACAGAGGAGCCTTTACATTGTAAAAGGGCACAAAGTACTCTCAATGCTCTATTTGAAAGTTTTATTCTTTTATCGTCAAAGATGATAGACTGGGTAATACTACATAATGATATATTGCCGCTAAATACCAAAGACCCTTTGACTTCGCACTGACTGCAATAAGTTTTGCATTTTTTCGTTTTTTCGTTAGCTCTTTGTAAATCCATACCTATAATTTCCATAAACTGTTACTGCACTTTTTCACTGAGTAAATTAATTTAAATTGAATTAGATCATCCTTGATCTCAACAGCACAACTCTCTTATATCCTGGAGTTTTCTTGTTCTGTTGTATTACTGCCCCCAGTAATTATTCTGTGTTGCAATTTTTGGTCAAGATGAGTAAACGCTTGTGGAGATGTTGTAACACGGAGAAAGCCTCGCTATTAATTCCAATGAATTTGGGGGCATCAAAAGTAATAGCGAGGTATTCACACAGTTGTTGTAAATATTCGAAGTAAGCAGTGAGTAAATGAATATTATCGCGCTTTAACGAATCTAAAGAGTCTTCTACCAACTCAAGTGCTAAATGGGTGAAGAAGATTTTCTCTTTATCATCCTTTTTAATCATATGCTTTTTCATATACACCTCAATTTTTACTAAGGCATTCTTGCATACTTCTAGCGGTGTAAGATTATTATAAAATTTATAATATCTTTAGTCACATAGTGAAGAAGGAGAGGGAAGACACCAATATATATGATTAGATTAATGGCAGGGTTAATGTGATAAATATATGACAAGGAGTCTAGTGAAGAGATACCGATTGAAATTAACTAGGACAGTTACTTATAATTGCTTCACATATTGGTTAAGCACAAGGAAATTGCAGAAGATATTATTAAGCAATTAGCTAAAGGTGCTAAGTTTCAAACATTAGCTAAAAAATATTCTAACTGCCCGTCTGGTAAAAAAGGTGGTGATTTAGGTGAGTTTAAACGAGGTACAATGGTACCTCAGTTTGATAAAATAGCATTTAACGGTGCAATATTAGAGCCTCATCTTGTTAAAACTAAATTTGGTTGGCATGTAATTAAAGTGCTTTATCGGACTTAATTTACAACTAGTATTTTTTTGAATCCATGAAGGACTCACAAGTTACCGCGTTTACAATACGTGTTGGTTCAAGTCTTTCTTGAGGTACAATATTAGAAAGCCCTGTTCTTAATTGAGCGGGGCTTTTTTGTGTCAAAAATTTATTGTTGAATAAACTTACTCATTAACATTGTAAGATGATTTTATATTTATAATAGTTTGAAATTATGGGATATTAAATATAATGATTCAACATAGGTAAGCATTGTTGATAAGTATCAATACTAAATCTCAGTTTCCATGTAAATCTAATGGGAATACCAATAAAGCTTAAAGATACAAAATGTTGTGGCATAGTTAATTTGGCCACTAAGTTAGAGATTTCATTTCCTTTTTTATGCGGTAAACAGTAGCTACACCACAGTCAGCCATTTTAGCGACTTCTTCAACGGTAAGACCTTTGTCTAAATATGAAATTACCTTACTCCTAATTTCTTGGTTTTTTGTACTTCCACCTATTTTCTTACCTGTATCAATCGCGCGTTGTTGCCCTTGTTTAATTCGTTCTATTCGCTTGTCATTATCAAGACGTGCCATTGTAGCCATGAGATCTAAAAGCATATTGTTAATGATAGATAATATGCTGGTGGTGATATCATCAGAGCCTAAAAGAGTGTGAGTAGTTGGGAGGTCAACAACAACTAGCTTTAGTCCTTTATCGCTAATAATAGATTTTAACTTCTCCCAGTCACTCATCGGTAATCGCGATAAACGATCAACACTTTCAACAAGTAAAATTTCCCCATGCTGAGATTCGTCTAGTAGCTTATTTAGCTGAGGATGATTAAGTTTTGTTCCTGAGATATTTTCAACGTAATTAGTAACTATATTGAGTTGATGAGATTCACCAAATTCTGTGAGTAATTGTTTAGCTCTTGACGAGTCTTGCTTTTGTGTCGATGCGCGTAAGTATATTCTAGTGTTCATAATTGTTCGCTAGTTATCAATGAATATAACAACATGAGTGATCACTGATAAACTATCAATGGACTTTCTGACAATATTAATTGATAGATAAATTACGTGATTATGAGCAGAGAATTTATTCTCACTGGCCTATAGTTGATTGATAGTTCAAATTGCTAAAATATAGTCGCACTGAATTATTTTCTATATCACAAAGGGGCACATTGCGCCTTAGGATATTTAACCCCATTTTGTTCCGCTCCTAGCCATAAGCGGAAGTAGAGTATTCATCAACACAGTTCAGGTCATGCCACATTGAACTAAACCGCTCCGCGGTAATGGTGTGTTTGGCAAGCACCACTCATCCCGATAACACGCCCCCTTTTTCCTAAAC
>CAJWBY010000124.1 GCA_913020705.1 uncultured Colwellia sp. | reverse complement strand
GAGTTATGTCTTTAACCGACTGCATAATTTTAACATCTACTTTTGGTAACACTAATACCTGATCGCCCTTTTCAACTTTTGCTCCTTGCTCAAAAGTAATAAAGCCATTAGCTTTTACTAGCGCTATTCGCTCGTCTTCTGCTCGCTCAGTAAAACCTCCTGCCCATGCAATGTAGTCGTCAAGCTTGGCATTCTCGTTATATACCAACCCTTGTGGCATTAACACTTCACCTGAAACTTGAATTAAGTCGGTGATATTAGGTATCACAATTTGGTCGCCTTGCTCTAATAATATGTTCGCAACATGAGCGTTTTCAGAGACAATTACTTTACCCAAAGGTTGAATTAGCTTAGCCTTCGCGACAAACTGCATAATAAGCGACGCTTCTTGAACCCTTATACTTCCTTCTCCTGAAGAGTTTACAGGTGCAGTTAGAACACTTCTCTCTAATCTATTTAACGACTCATCAATCATCTGTTTTTGTTTTAAAGCTGCGCTTTTACGTAATATGTAAATATTGCCAAAATCAGCTAATTTAGGTTCTACGGGGATATGCTGCAATAAGTCGTGTAAACGCGTGGTGTTTTCAACAGTGAAATAGGAAGGCCCCAAATAGCTACCCGCAATTTGTACATCGATTATTTGTGCGTGCAGGTCGTCATTAAAAAATATTTTATCGCCGTCTGCCAGTTCAAATTTCAAAAAACTTTCATACGGCATATATTTAGACAAAGGGCCTTCAACACGATTACCAATAATGCCTACATGGCTTATTTTTGCCAATGGTCGCGAAAATTTCACCAATTGGTGTCCGTCAACATTGCCATTTTTCAATTCAAAACGAAAAGGGTTTCTAACACCGCCTGAAACGGTAATAGCTGCTTTTTGTGGTGTTACAAGAATTACATCACCGTCTTTAAAGTTAACTTTAGGCATAGTGCCTGTTTGAATAAAATCATAGAGATCTATTTTTTCGATGACTTTATTGTTTCTAAGTACCTGAATTTCTCGATAACTTCCTCGCTCGGAATCAATACCGCCAGCTCTATTCAAATAATATAAAACACTGTCTGAAGCCATACCCGCATATTGACCAGGCCTGATGATAGGTCCAGACAAAAACACACTAACTGGTGTAGATGTTAATAAATTTACGTAAACATTGACGTTGTTTATATATATTTTTTTTATTTTAGAGGTTACGTATGCGTTTACTGCACTTGCCTGTAAATCTTGAACATGTATTGGGCCTATTTCTGGAATAAATATATTGCCCTGATTATCTACGGTAACCACGCTGGAATAATTTACCGCTCCCCACATCCATACATTAATTTTATCGCCTGCAGCAATAAGATAATTATCGTTAAGACCATCAACACGTTCCGTTTCATATCCACCAGCAAATAAGTTTGCACCATACGGTGGTGGATGATCTTCTCCTGAAGATGGAAGTAATTTTCTTACATCGACTTCACCAGGTAATAAAAGATTATTTCTATTTTCATTATTGTATTGCCCAAGAGAAGACATTGTAGAAGAACCATCTTGAGTTTGGCTGCTCAGAATTGCAGCCTGTTTTTGCATATTAGCAGGAACCGCTCCAGGCATAGTGCCCAATTGGCTTTGTTGAAAACCTTTTGAAAAAGCAGTTTTACTAAAAATTGAAAGTAACAGAATGATAAAGAAAATTAGTTTCATAGTACCACCTGATTTTGACTAGTATTCATCGATTTAATAAACACCCAAGCATCGATATTTTTATCTCGGCAAGCTGTTTTCAATACTTTATCGGCTTGCTTATTTTCAAAAATTAACGTTGTGCAATTAAAGCCTAAGGCTGAAATATAAACAGGTGATATTTCAATAATATAATCATTATAATTGATAGTTTGCGAAACGACTTGATTAAGGTGTTTTTCAATAAAGGTAGGAATTTCTTCACCGACGAGTGTAGATTTATTTTCGGGAACTAAAGCAATAGAGGCATCGACTTCTCTTGGAGCACTACTACAACCAATTCCGGTCAGTAATAGTACACCTATCAATATATTCTTTAAATTCACACGATCCCTCTTGTAGTATATTTTAGTGTTACTTTGTTACAGTTATTATGGCGTTGCGGGATATATTCTACAAGTAATATATTTAAAACCTAAGCACTTATCTGCTGTATTCATTGCCTTTAATTGTCTATATGCATCTTAAAGTTAATCTTCGGCATTACTGTGGCTAAACAACTATCACTTATGACTTTTATACTTTACTTTTTGTAAAAAAAAACCGATAGCATTTAGCCATCGGTTTTATGTTATTTATAATAACGTTGTTTCAAATGGTTAATTAACCACCTGTACCACCATCACCACCAGCACCAGTTCCGCCAGTTCCGCCAGTACCACCAGTACCACCAGTTGCGCCAGTAATGTTGTCATCTTCGTCAGCTGCACCAGCAATATCTTGTGGGTCAATTTCAGCAGGTACTTCTTCAGTCTCTACTGGAACACCCGTATCCATTCCAATGTCTGCTGCTAAATCTATAATTGCTTGAGCAATTTCAGCTTGAACAGTATTGATTTCCTCCATTGCGGCTAATGTTTCAGCAGAAAACTCTGCAGCAGGGTCTTGGCTTATTGCATTTGTTACAAAGGTAACTGCATCGATATAAGCTTCAAATGCACTAGAAAGTGTTTCACCTGTTTCAGTATCTAAGCCTGACAATGCAGCATTAATAAGTGTTAATGTTGCTGCTATTGAATCAGTTGTAGATACATCTGCAGATACAGAAGCATCAACAATAGAAACATCAAAAATGTTAGTTTCAGATAAATCTAGACCAAAAGCAGCCCCGATAATGCGTGAAGCATCTTCTTGAAGCTCCATTAACGTTGCAGGGTCAGACATGTCTAAGTCTGAATTTGAAGCAGCAACAGCTAATAAAGTTTCAGTAGCAAGTGTTGTTATTGCATTCATTTTGGCAGAAATTGTGCCACTTCCGTCTGCATAGCTAATTGTAGAAAGCTCTAAACCACCAAGTTCTGATGCAGGAACAACATCGCCACGAACTAAATCACCACAAGCTGGAGCATCACAAATCATGGTAGTATCAGCATCGGCACTTAAACGAACAACAAAGCTACCTGTAATAGAAGCACGTGTAGCGTCTGTTAACGTGATCATGTAATCGCCGTTAGCGTCAGTCTGAGTAGAAGCTAGAACTAAATTTAGATTAGCGCTGTCAAATACTTCAACTAAAGCACTAACTAATGTTCCCTTGATGCCGGAACCTGAAACTGCTAATTCAGCAGGTATCGTTGGCGCTGGTACATCTGCGACATAGTCTTTATCGTCTATACATGCTGTTAAAGTAAGTGCGATCGCTGCCGCAAGTGTTGAACCTATGATCTTATGCATATTAATCCCTGATATAAAGTGATGAAATCTAACATTCCTTGTTATATAGGATAAACAACAGAATGATCTTTGGAATAAATCTTAGCACCACCTTTAGTCCTTATCAACAAAAAATAACGGTTAACAACAGAATGATATGTTTATATAAAATTTAAATTTAATATTTATTCAAAATAAGACGAAGATCATCGTAGTATCCTGACATTCCATTTGCTATTACCCTGGAAGTATCTGGTTACACAAAAAAAACCAACACACTGAAATAAAACAATAAAAAATAGGTATTGAATTGAAAAATGAATATAAACTTCTTGACTAATTGTCTAAATCAACCCATCAAAAAAATTGACTGCTTGGTTTTTCAATAACATTAATTGGTCAAAAAAAACCAATTGTTGACGAGATTTTAGCCTAGCAATGAGATTTTTTTTATCATCAATAGCCAATTTTAAATACCACAATCCATTAATGAGATAACAACAAGCCAAATATGTACGGACTTTTGCGTCATCAACTCTAATTTTAGTGTATTGCTGATAACGTTTTATAACAACTTCAACATCCTCAGCATTTAATGCGTTAATCGCTATAAACATCGCTATATCGTATTCGGCTTCAGCTAAGCAACTACATTCAAAATCAACCAGCCACGTTTTTTCTAACAAATGATCTTTATTAAAGGAATCACTTAAACGGATATTTTCATAATTAACATCACCATGACAAAGTACTAAATTATCGCTCGTTAGCTGAAGTGGCATTATTTTTTCGATGACTTCATTCACAAAAGCTTGCTGAAGATGAGTAGCCTTTATATCCCCTGCTAGGTTTAAAAGTAGCTCGTTAATCGCTAATACCGGATGATTATTTGGATGTTTAAGTTGATGAACTTTTGACATCAAGTTCATCGTAATCATTATTTTATCATGAGAGGTTAAAGATGCCTTTTCTACAGAAAACCTCTCAAGTGATTCTCCATGAATATATTCACAAACCAACCATAAGGGTGAATGATAAGCTATCGTAGGAGCTAAACCCGCTTCAGCTGCTAACAAGTTAACAGCCACTTCTGCCTTTGCAGTTTCTTGATGACCAGCAAGCGATTTTACAAAATAACTTGTTTCTGTACCATCTTTACTGAGATCTACTTTAAAGCAAACGTGACTTTCACCGCCGATTATTGGCGTTACGTTACAATAACCTTGAGCAAAACAAGGTAAGGCTTTTATCTCTTCATAAATAGGGTTATTTTTTTCACTCACTAAAACTGACACTAATTTACTCAGCCACAGCGTTTATATTACGAGTAGACTGATGATTATTTTTTTGATATTTACCGTACCAAATAATATAACCCGCAATAGCAATGACCACATATAAGCCAAATAATACGACCGTTGGCTGTAGGTCTTTTTCTATATAAAGGTAAATAGAAACGAAATCAATCACGATCCAATACAGCCAATTCTCTAATACTTTCTTAGTCACTAGATACGTGGCGAATACAGCAAAAACCGTAGTCCCCGAATCTAAATAAGGAAAATCCGTTGGTGTGTAATTGTCCATTAACCATCCAATAGCCAAGGAGCAAGCTGTCAGTAAGAGAATATTTTTTGTGTGAAAAATTAATGGCCAACTTTGAATTTCAAGCGTCGATGGTTGTGCCGTATTATCCACACTATTATGCGAAAGTGGCGAAACTTTACGCCAGCAATACCAACCGAATAAGGCCATTGCTAAATAATAAACCTGCAGTAAAGCATCCATCCATAAATAGACATCATAAAAAATAACCGTATAAATAACGGTACTTACTAATGCGGCAGGCCAACACCAAATATTTTCTTTTGCGGCCAATACTACATAAAACAAAGCAGAAATAACCGCTAAGAGTTCCCACAACGGTAAACCAGCAAAATAATTTAGGCTCTTTTGTAACAGTTCAGTCATTAAGTTTCAGCTTCGACTTCAGAGCGGTCGCCACCAATAAACTTGCATACAAAAACAGCAGCATTGAGTGTTTCGTGCACATGTTTAATTTCTGCCATTACATGGCTAGTAGCTAAATCGTAATCACCAAAGACTTGTGTACTCATACCGTTAGTAACAACATTCAAACCTTTAACATTACGTAGTCGCTTGATGAACGCCCAAATTTCTGTTTTAAACTTTTCTTCAGCGAGTGGATATAAACTGATTTCGATGGATACTTTCATAAGGTTACCTACAAATTTACAAATAACGTCGTTATGCTTAAATGAATTAAGCATAACGACGGATGTACATATTTTCTAAGAAAACATCTTAAAAACTATAATCAAACGTTAAACCGAATACAGCAGGTTCTCCGAAGTGATAATAAGGCTTATCTGTGTATCCGTCACGTGGATCATTACCGAAATAAAAACCACGTACTTGGTATTCTTCATTAAGGATATTACGTGCCCATAATTTCACTTGCCAATCTTGCGCAGAATAACTGATCGATCCATGTAATAGTGCCAATGAATCAGATTTTTCATCATGGCTATCAGAAAAGTAAAATGCATCTTTTCCGTCTACCGACAAATTAAATTGCCACTGTTCACTGATAAAGTAATTCAGCCCAACGTTAAACTGATAATTGGGTGCATGTGCTTGTTCACGGCCTGTTTCTTTGGTGCCGTCTTTGTAAATATAGTCACTAAATTCTGTATCGAGAAAACCTAAGCTACCATATACTTCAATATTGTCACTAATACTCCAAGCCGCTTCAACTTCAATGCCTTGGTTATAACCTTGTGCTGCGTTGTCCCAGTAACTTATAAAGGCTGAACTTCCGTCTTGACGTTCTTCAAGATGATAACTGCTAATTTGAATGTCATCTCTGTCCATATAAAACACGGCAGCACGTACATAAGCATTATCGTCAAAAAGGCTGACTTTATAGCCTAGTTCATAATTCCATAAGTATTCTGGTTCAAAACTGCGTAGCTCTTCAGATAAGGTACCGCTAGAATTCACACTACCCGCTTTATAACCTCGATTAATTGAAGTGTAAACCATAGCGCTTTCGTCTACTTGGTAAGATAATACCGCTTTACCTCCAATCATATTATCATCGACTAATTTAACAACTGAATCTGAGTTTTTATATCCAGTACTGCGACGTTCAAATCTTAAACCAGTTGTTAGCGTTAACTTCTCATTTATTTGCGTATCAAATTGTGCAAATACAGCGAGAGTATCTGCTTCATAAGTCGATGTATAATCACTATCTAAGTAGGTGTATTGGCGCTGTAAATTTTCTTCTTCTTGTTTAGCATAGATACCTGCAACCCAAGATGTCGTGCCTTCAAATATATTTGCGTCAAGCTGAGAAACAAAACGTACTTCTGCTGTACCGTTATTTTTGTCACGCAAATAATGATCTGTTGAAGAATAGCCATCAACATCGGCTAAACAACCTGTAGGGGTAATACATGGGTCGGGATTATAAATACCGTTATCCCAATCATCTGCACGCCATTCGTATTCACCGTAAGACCAATCTTCGTCATAACCATAAGCTAAATCAGAATTAGCATGACTAAAAGTAGAAATTACATCAAAGCCCTTAAGCCCTGAATAAGTAAACTTAGCGCTCATAGCGGTAGTTTCTTGCTGATCAAAACCAGGTTGATCTGAGAAAGTTTTGCGGTTGTTATCTAGCGAGAATGCATCGTAGCCATTATCAAAATCAAAATATAACAACGCTAAATCAATCGTTAAATCATCACTTGCTTCAATTGCTAACTTGCCACGTAAAGAAGTTTCATCACGATTATTAGTATCGTCTTTGCCTAAATACGTATTTTCAATAAAACCATCACTATTATATTGTTCAGCCGAAAAGCGATAATTTACTTTTTCACTGGCGGGTCCTGAAATAACAAACCCTGCACCAACACTGTTATAATTACCCGCACTAAAACGCACTGACGATTCAAACTCATCGCTTGGGGCATTGCTCGTCATATAAATCAAGCCAGCAAGTGCCGTAGCACCAAAGCGCGTGCCTTGTGGGCCACGAAATAATTCAATTTGCGCGATATCAAACGTCGAGGCAATACTACCAATACCTGAAAAATCAATATCATCGACCACCAAACCTACCGATGCATTAATAGGTTCTTGAAATTGACTGCGTTCGCCTATACCACGAATTTGGTAGTAACGTGCGCGTTGTGAACCACCTGAAAAATTTACATTTGCGACTGCTCCAACAACTTCTTCTAAATTTTGAGCACTACGAAGTGAGATATCTTCTTGTGTTAATACCGATAAAGATGAAGGTGTATTTTGGACATTCACTTTTCGATAATCACCCAATACTGTGATTTTTTCGATGTTGTCATTTTCACTGGTTGCAGAAACAACGGGAGAGATTAAGGTAAGTGCTAAGGCAATGGCTAAAGGAGATTTTATAAAGTTCATACAAGGCTCTTTTTATGGCATGCAAGCAAAAGAGAGCAATATAAATAAATACAGCGTAAGTGGGCACTTACTACAAGTGATTACAACAAGCATTTATAATATTAACCATTCCTACGCCGGCATTATCCGTTTCAGGTATTAAGGGTAAAAATTCTCAGCAATTAAGACCGCTTTTAATACAAGCTTCTTATTGCACCCCTTGGTTTGGTCGGCATACTAACAATATCCTTACAAATGTACAGAAGATTGTAGCTATTTCTTGTCTTGTATTTGCTAAATCTGATAATTTTCAGTAAATTAGCCTTATAGTTTTTTTTATTAAATTGCCATGACAAATCATATAAGCCAAAACCATTTATGCTCAGTAACTTTATTAGGAAATTTAGTTGCTAAGCCTGACATTCGTTATCAAGCAAACCCCGTGGTTGCGGTAGCTGAACTTGTATTAGCAACACATAGCAAATGGTTTGATAAAGCCAGTAAACAATTTAAAGAATGGACGAGTTATCACACCGTTAAAGTCATTGGTGATATTGTTGACCGTTCGCTTATTCATTCTCAAAAAGGCGACGTCATTTTAATACAAGGTTATTTACTGAACAGTAAGAAAGCTAACCGTGAAATACTACACGCCACTTATGCACAAACATTTGCGAAAGGTTATGCTCAATCAATAAATCAAGTACATATTAGTGGTGAAATCAGCAATGACATTAATTTAGTGCTTACAGAACACAATAAAGAATTAGTTGCGCTAGACTTAACAATAAATCATTTAGTTTATTCACCTGTAACGCAGAAAACCCAGAATATTTCGATTGAACGATCGGTACATTTATGGGGTAAACAAGCACATTACGTTAAAGATAAAGCGCAAAAAGGTGATCAGCTCATTGTTGACGGAAAACTAAATTATCTTAATAACAGTAATAAATCACAATTTATTGATGCACACCAAGTGGTTTTATTGAAACATTAAAACTGATTAACTATAACTTATATAAACATTGGATTGTTGGCGACATATGGAAGTACTTCATCACACAAAAAAAAGAGTAACGTTCAGTTGTTCAATACTCTTTTTTCTTTCCTGTTTATTAAGTGCTTCTAATGCTGTTGCTGAAGAATACCGACTTGAGGTTTTAGCTCAATTACCCACATTGAGTTCTGCAAAAAACATCGCACTCATTCCATTACCGATTGATAGCAATAACAAACATCAATATCTACTTGCAGACGAAACAGGTGAACTTTCTTTACTCGATGGTAGCAATTTACATTCTTTATCTCACTTACCATTAAGTGATCAAGTAGCTAACCCACAAATCCGATTAACCGCTTTAACTTTACACCCTAGTTTTTCGTTAGCAGATAAAACGGGGTACCAAACATTTTTCACGGCTCACATAGAGCCAATCAAAACAAATAATAATGTTGCTCGTTTAACCCAATTAAAAAATCCAAGCCCGTTACCATTTGATGCTGTAATTACTCAATGGAAATACGACAGTTCCGCAGTCAACGTAATTGATGTAAAACAACGTAGAGAGGTATTAAGAATTGCCGTGCCTACTGCCACACATCAAATCCAAAAGATTGCGTTTAATCCCTACAATAAAATATGGCACGATGATTATGGTTTACTGCATGTTGCATTAGCAGAAAATAACCATGAAGGATCGAGTGCTAACGAAGATGTTTTATATTCTGGTGTGGTTTTACGTATAAATCCTGAAAAATTTGGCCTAAGAAATTACATGATACCAAACAGCAATCCTTTTGCGAAAACCGGTAACATTAATAAAGAAATTTTTATTTTAGGCGCGAAAAACATCAAATCTTTTTCATGGTCAAAACAACATCATGATGCTTTACTTGTTCAACATATTTATGATGATAAACACCAAGTCGCTGTTGCTAAAAAAGGAACCGATTGGCGAGAAACATATCAAAATAAACTGGTTTTTGGATTTGAATCTAAAATAGCATCTAACGCACTGGTTTTTACCTATTATGGTAGAAAGCTTAAAACCTTTGTAGGAAATATTCTATACCTATCAAAAAACACGATAAATTGGCAATTTGCTAAACTTAATACCCTGCCCAATATTATTGAGACTAACGAAGAACACACAATAACACCTATCGAGTTGCTTAATAGCGTAGAACTAGCTCCTAAAAGTAAAATTTCATTATTCTTTGATCATGCCAATGAGCCATTGTTATTAGATAACACAAAAAAGCAATTATTATCAATTACCGTAAATCAAACAGTAGCTGATAGTGATAGTAAGGTTCAAATCGCAGATTCTCAAGATGAACAAACCAGCCCCGAAAGTAGCAATACTTACGGTAAGCTTTTATTAATATTACTTATAATAATATTAGGTGCCGTTTTTTATCAATTACGACCAAAAAGAAATACTGCAAAAGTAAAACTTAGAAACCAATTTGCCCGCTTCGAACTAGATGAAACAAAAACAACACTCTCACTTTACAAGCGCCATCAATCAGAAATAGACAGCCAACTTAATATTTCAGATATTATTAAAAGTGAAGTTTTCCTCAATGATAATAGCGTCAATATTATCAATGAAGATAATGGCAATGGCTTCAATGAGCAACGAGAAAATCAATTACGCCTGAGCTTTACGCAAGTGCATAGGCATAAGCTTATTGATAAAGAGATCAGGCAAGTTAATCTTTATTTGACAGATAATAATGCTAAAACGCATGTCGTTTGCTTGTATTTAAGAAAAGGCAATCAGCGCCTCACTAAAGCAAAGTACTTTGATACCTTAGAAACTGCTATTGATTGGAATTGGTTTATTGCAACCCAACTAAATCCAGCCGATACAAGCATTAGAACAATGAAAGAAACTGTCATTAATAAAACTAGAGAGAAAGTGCATACTAAGTCAAAGGTTAGCCCTGTAAACGTTCAAAAAACGGAAACGAAAAAACCAGAAATCATTAAACAAACACAAGAAGAATTACACGATATAGCAGTCCATGACTCTGAACTTATTAATGCTTTAGACAAACTTGTTAATTTGAAGCAAAAAGGCTTTCTGACTGATGAAGAATTTAGCTTAGCTAAAGCTAAGATATTATCGGATATGACGAGTAATAAGTAATACTAACGCTATGCAAAACCAACAGACTAAAGTACTTTTAATACTGACCTCTTTAATAGGTATCGCTCTATTTTTCGGTGTGTTTTTTTCTTTAGATGTGCTTAAAAATGCAAACCTTCAACCTTTTCTTGACCAATATATTCCGCAAGGATATTTCGGTTATTTAGTCGTATTAACACTTTTGGCGATACTTACAAGTATAGGTTTACCTAGGCAAGTAGCCGCTTTTTCTTGTGGTTACATCTTCGGCATTATTTCCGGCACACTAATAGCGACCTTAGCCGCGACAATAGGTTGTATGCTTACCTTATTTATCGCAAAAACCTTTTTTAGAGAAAAGGTGCTTAATATCTACCCTGAAAAACTGAATCGTATATCTACTTTTTTTTCAACTCACACATTTAGTAAAGCATTAATTATTCGTCTACTACCTGCTGGCTCGAACTTTTTAACTAATGTATTGGCGGGTATTGCAAACATAAAATTCATACCTTATGTGTCGGGTACTTGTGTTGGATTTATTCCACAAATGTTAATATTTTCGCTATTAGGCGCGGGGGTAAAAGTGGGAGAGCAACAACAAATAATACTGAGCTTATGTTTATTTATTGTCGCCTTAATTTTTGGCTATTGGTTATATAGAAAAGAAAAAACAATAAAAAAAGGAGCTAATTAGCTCCTTTTTTCTCTGTAACACTTAGGGTTATTTAAGTGCTAACAAATATTTCACTAAATTATTGTAATCTTCTTCAAAGTTTTCTTTATTTAAAGCACTGTTTTCAATTCTATAGCGACCGTTAACAATAACCGCTGGTACTGAAGTTAAGCCGCGACTTTTTGCATAATAGTCTTGCTTTTTCTTCATTTGTTTAGCTTTACTGTTCACACCAAAACTTTTCATTAATTTATCAAATTTTTCGCCATCTACGCCATTAAGAACAAAGATTTTACGCACATCTTTTTCTGACGTAAATACTGAACGTTTAACATGAATATAATTGAAAATCGCACCCATCAATTTACGTTCCATACCCATTTGTTCAGCAACAGCAACCGCTTTACTTAATGTTTGCTGCATCGTTGGTGAAGCACCGCGTAAAAAGTCAACATGGTTATACTCAAACTTTACGCCTGCTGGTAATTGTTTTTTTACACCAGCCATAAAAGGTTCGAATCGAAAACAATGTGGACAATAAAATGAGAAGAACTCACGCACTTCAGGCTTTTTAGTTGCTTGCTCACTGACTACTGTGTAGTGCTTACCTGCTTGATAATTTGTTGCAGAAGCCATTAATGGCAATAATAACATGATAAATAAACTGACTAATTTTCTCATTTAACGCTTTTCCTCAAAAGATAAACAATGCACTTTTTATTATTAATAATTATGCAGGTAATAAACTTAACGGTGGCTGCTGAAGTGCCGAAACTTGCTCTTTCAACATTAAAATTTGCTGTTCCCAATATTTATCAGTATTAAACCATGGAAAGTTATGAGGAAACGCTGGATCATTCCATCGTTTACATAACCAAGCCATATAATTGACAACACGCATCGTACGTAATGATTCTATCAAAATAAGCTGCTTGGGTTCAAATGAATAAAATTCTTCGTACCCTGACAGCATCGTATCAAGTTGTAAAAGCTTCTGTTGACGGTCACCAGAAAGCATCATCCATAAATCTTGAATCGCGGGTCCCATACGACAATCATCTAAATCGACGAAATGTGGTCCTGCGTCTGTCCATAAAATATTACCTGCATGACAGTCTCCATGCAAACGTATTTCATTACTCGGTTGGTATTGCTCAGCGGCTATGTCTACAACTTGATCTAGAATAGTAAAAAAAGCGTTGGTTAGATAACTTGGAACGAAATCAGAATCTTTAATTATATCTGTAGCCTGAAAAAGCATTTCTTGTTTATTATAGGTAGGTCGATGTTTGAAAGGTTTAGTGGCTGCAACCGCGTGAATTCGGCCTAAAAACCGTCCCATCCATTCGAGTTGATCCAAATTATCAACTTCAAAAATACGCCCACCACGACAAGGATATATCGCGAAATGAAAACCTTCGTGAGAAAAAAGAGACTCTCCGTTAATTTTTAACGGAGCAACGAGTGGCAACTCATGCGCTTCTAATTCAAACGAGAACTCATGTTCTTCTCTCAGTTCAGCTTCGGTCCAACGTTGTGGACGATAAAACTTGGTGACATATTTATGCTTGTCATCATTAAATTGATAAACGCGGTTTTCATAACTATTTAGGGCAAGTAATCCACTATCAACAAAGAGGCCTGTACTTTCCAGGCCATCTAAAATTAAGTCGGGTGACAGTGTAGTAAAATCAAATACAGACATTAGCGTTTATTAAAAAACCTACTTTCGTGTTCAAGAGAAACATCATCTTCCTCTGAAACCAGTTCAATAACAAATGAAATATCAGTCATATACCCTTTTAGTTCATACGGGTCGACAGAAATACTCATAGGTAAAGTATAAACAGTTGCCGCTTTAACCATGATTTCTTGTTCGCCATGCCATTTAGTATTTTCAATACCCGTTACAGAAAGCCGATAAATGTTATCGGTTTGCGATTTGTTTAAGATTTTTAACGTATAAACATTCTCTATTTCACCATTAAATTTTTCTTTGGCTAATTCAATCCTATCTCGCATTATATCCATAGAAACAGGTACGCGATTTACAATTTCTAACACTAACAAGCTACACATCACGATTAAAACGATCGCATATCCCACGAGTTTTGACCGAATAAAATGTACTTTTTTACCTTTTAGCTCATGCTCAGTTGTATAACGGATCAGCCCTTTGGGATAATTCATTTTGTCCATTACGCCGTCACAAGCATCAATACAAGCGCCACAATTTATGCATTCATATTGTAAACCATTTCGAATGTCTATCCCCGTTGGGCATACCTGAACACAAAGGCTACAGTCAATACAATCTCCTAACCCCATTTCTTTATGGTCTTGTTTGCGAGATCTACCACCACGGTTTTCACCACGATTATAATCATAGGAAACGGTTAATGTATCTTTATCAAACATGGCTGATTGAAAGCGCGCATAAGGGCACATATGTAAACACATAATTTCACGCATCCAGCCTGCATTTCCATAGGTACAAAAGGCAAAAAACCAAACAGTTGCAGCTAGTGCAAACGAGGCTTGAAAGGTAAAAAAATCAATGAAAACTTCGTCGACTGGTGCAAAATAACCGGCAAAAGTAAGTGCAGTAAGAAGAGAAAAGAATAGCCAACATATGTGTTTAAATGTTTTACGCCAAAATTTGTCAAAATCAAGTTCTCGGCTATCGAGTATCTTGCGCTGATTAGCAGTACCTTCAATCTTTTCTTCAAACCAAATAAAAATAAATGTCCAAACCGTTTGTGGACATAAATACCCACACCAAACTCGTCCTAAAAATGTCGTCACAAAAAACAATAAAAATGCACTAATAATGCAAAGCCAAGCAAGTAACGTTAAATCTTGTGGCCATAAGGTTAATCCCCATAAAGTAAAACGCTGCTCTGTAATATCAAATAATATGGCTTGATGACCGTTATATTGTAACCAGGGAAGTGAAGCAAAAAGTGCTAAAAAAACGAAGTTCATCCGCTGTCTTAATGCTTGGAAAACACCACTCACTTTTCGTACATAAAT
>CAJWBY010000123.1 GCA_913020705.1 uncultured Colwellia sp. | reverse complement strand
GGCTACACCGGGATTTGAACCTGGGACCCCATCATTATGAGTGATGTGCTCTAACCAGCTGAGCTATGTAGCCTTTCCGTATTGCCTCTCAGCAAGTGGCGCGTATTATGCAAATCTGCTTAGGCTACGTCAACCGTTTTTTTATAAATATTGATACTTTTTTTCTGTTTGCTTGTTTAGGCAACAATTTGACTACTTAATATTCTAGAAAGTCAGATTATCTATAATATAAAAGCAAGAACCATAGGCACTTGCTTTTATATTAAATAAAAGGATAGAACAAACTATTATTAATTAACTCTATCTTTTGCTTCTTCTTCTAAATGTTTTGAAAATTTTCCTATTGCAGCAATATGCTTAGCGACTTCTTTTGATGGAACTTTTCCAATCAAGAATTCGCCTGTTTCTAATGCTTTGTTTGATGCAGCAAATACTAATAAGTTTTTGCCATTACATTCGATGGATTTAAAGATTGAACGAATTTTCAATTTATTTTGTTTCATGAAAGAACGTAAGCGGTTTTTATCATTTGCAGCAACGTATTCACAAATACGAAGTGACATGTTATCTGCTGCCTTAGTTACGGGTGCAAAAGTCACTGTTGTTGCTATTAGGGTAGCGAGTAGAAGTGTTTTTTTCATGGTTTGCCTTTTTTTTGTTATTAATTTAAAAAATATCGATCTGATGAGGTGATTTATATCAGACTGTTATAAGTGTAATTGTGGTATATATTTGGAATAAAACAAGTTTTTTTTGTATTTCTTGTACTGATTGCTTTATTTTTAGTCTGTTGTTTTTATTATGTTTTATTGTTGTATTTTATTTGTTAATAGTCTTTGTTGATTTTTATTCAAAGAATTCTCTTGTTTGTAGAATACAAAAAAGGAGCCGAAGCTCCTTTATATAATAGATTTAAGGTTTATGATTAAACATTAAATCTAAAGTGAACTACATCACCATCCTTAACTCGGTACTCTTTGCCTTCAAGACGCCATTTACCTGCTTCTTTAGCGCCTGATTCACCGTTGAATTCTATAAAGTCATCATAAGCAATAACTTCAGCTCGAATAAAGCCTTTTTCAAAGTCGGTGTGTATAACACCTGCAGCTTGTGGTGCAGTAGCGTTTTGTTTTACTGTCCATGCGCGTACTTCTTTAACGCCAGCAGTAAAATAAGTCTGTAAATGAAGTAAAGAGTAACCTGCATTTATTACACGATTAAGCCCTGGTTCTTCTAAACCTAGATCCGCCATAAATTCAACACGGTCTTCGTCATCCATTTCAGATAGTTCGCTTTCAATTTCAGCACAAACAGCAACAACGATAGCACCTTCTTCATCCGCTATTTTTTGTACTTGATCAAGGTAAGGGTTATTTTCAAAACCATCATCATTAACATTGGCGATATACATAGTAGGCTTAATGGTTAAAAAGTTTAAGTAATCAACCGCTGCTTTTTCTTCTTTAGTTAATTCTAAAGAACGGACCATGTGTCCTTCTTCAACATGCTTCAATATTTTTTCTAATACAGGCATTTCAAATTTAGCGTCTTTATCGCCGCCTTTAGCTTTTTTTGCTAAACGAAATATTGCGCGTTCTGCGGTGTCCATATCAGACAATGCTAGCTCAGTATTGATCACTTCAATATCATCAGCAGGGCTAACCTTGTTAGCAACATGAATAATATTCTCATTATCAAAGCAGCGAACTACGTGTCCAATTGCATCGGTTTCACGAATGTTAGCCAAAAACTTATTGCCTAAGCCTTCACCTTTAGAAGCGCCTGCTACTAAACCAGCAATATCAACAAACTCCATAGTCGTTGCTAAAACGCGCTCAGGCTTTACAATTTTTGTTAAAGCGTCTAAACGAGGATCAGGTACTGGAACGACACCCGTATTTGGCTCAATAGTACAAAATGGAAAGTTAGCTGCTTCAATGCCTGCTTTAGTAAGTGCATTAAAAAGTGTTGATTTACCTACGTTGGGCAAGCCAACAATACCGCATTTGAATCCCATGATAATACCTTAATTGTTTTGCAAAAATGTTTTGAAGTTTGAGTTATAGCACTTTGAATGAATGTAAACGGTTTTGAGCTTTCTTTAAATCGTCTTTTTGCCAAATGTCGATACACCGGCTTGCTTCATCAATTGCTTGATCGATTTTGTCTTGGTCAATAGCAGGAGCTTTGCCAAGTACATGTCCGGTAACGCGATCTCTATGGCCTGGATGACCAATACCAATGCGTAACCGATAAAATTCTTTGTTGTTTGCCATACATGAAATTATATCACGTAAGCCATTATGTCCACCGTGTCCGCCGCCTTTCTTAATTTTACAAACGCCCGGTTCCATATCTAATTCATCATGAGCAACGAGGATGTTTTCAACGGGAATACGAAAAAAATTTGCGAGAGGAGCTACAGACTGACCACTTCTATTCATAAACGTTGTCGGTATAAGTAAATGAACAACTTCGTTACCTATTAGGCCTTTGCCGTAAAGTCCGAAATATTTTTTTTCTGGTCTGAGGGAAATGTTGTAGCGAGAAGCAAGTTCTTCGATGAACCAAACTCCGGCATTGTGACGGGTTTTTGTATATTCAGGGCCTGGATTACCCAGACCCACAACTAGTTGAATAGTCATCTAAAGGAATATTCCTTTGGATTATTCTTCAGTAGTATCAACAGGAGCAACTGGTGCGCTGTTATCTTCTTCTTCATCGCTTACAACTTTCGGTGCATTTAATGAAGCAACAGCTTGGTCATGATCTGCGCCTTTTGCTAATTCGTCAGATGTTACGCCTTTAGGCAATGTAATGTCTGATAAATGCAATGTTTGACCAACTTCTAAGCCAGCAACATCAACTTCGATGAATTCTGGAATGTCTGCAGGTAAACAGCTAATTGCGATTTCATTAACGTTGTGAGCAATTTTGCCACCTTTTTTCTCTGCAACTTCTTCATTGATGAAGTGAACAGGAGCGTTAATGTGAACAGCATGAGTAGCATCGATGCGTAAAAAATCTAAATGCATAACAAGTTGTTTGAACGGGTGACGTTGCATGTCTTTTAAAAGACACTCAACTGGCTTTCCGTCAATGTTGATTGTTAATACGTGAGAGTAGAATGCTTCTTCTTGCTGTGAACGGAAAACACTTTTGTGCGTTAACGTTAAAGAAACAGGCTCTTGGCCTTCACCGTATAAAATTGCAGGAACTTTGTTTGCATGACGTAGGCGGCGGCTCGCACCTTTCCCTAGGTCAGTACGAACTTCAGCTTCTAAAGTAAATAAATCAGTCATTTTTTAATACCTAATATTAAATAGTTAATTTAGTTGTTTTTTGCGACCAAAAACAACCGTGTTCCTTTATATGGTAATAATGAAAATTAATTCAATAGCCATAAAAGGCGCCGCATAATAACACCCATCCTTGATAGATCCAACGTTAATCTGTTCATAACGCATTAATTATGCCGGATGAAGTCGATATCATTCATTTAAATGCTCGTTATAAAGATATTTTTGTTGAAAATTACATACGACGTGTGCCTAATAGTTAGTAATGTAAAATGACCACAAGAGAATTAACTATGACAATTTCATCTTTCCATCCGACACCACGCACTTTAATGGGGCCTGGTCCTAGTGATGTTTCCCCTCGCATTTTATCTGCATTAGGCCGTCCGACGATAGGTCACTTAGATCCTGAGTTTGTTCAAATGATGGACGAAATTAAATCGTTATTGCAATATGCCTTTCAAACCAATAATGAATTAACAATGGCAGTTTCCGCGCCAGGCTCAGCAGGTATGGAAACGTGTTTTGTTAATTTAGTGGAACCCGGTGAAAAAGTTATTGTTTGTGTTAACGGTGTCTTTGGCTCACGAATGGTTGAAAATGTTGAACGACTAGGTGCGCAAGCTATCGTCATTAATGATGATTGGGGAACGCCAGTTAGTATTGAAAAAGTTCAACAAGCTTTTAAAGATAACTCGGACGTTAAGTTTTTAGCCTTTGTACATGCTGAAACTTCTACTGGTGTATTGTCTGACGCAAAAACCTTATGTGAAATAGCACGCGAAAATTCAGCACTGTCTATTGTCGATGCTGTAACTTCATTAGGTGGGGTTGAACTTAGAGTTGATGACTGGGGAATTGATGCAATTTATTCTGGAAGTCAAAAATGCTTATCCTGTGTACCGGGAATTTCACCGATAAGTTTCAGTGAAAAAGCTGTTGAAAAATTACAAAATAGACAATCTAAAGTACCGAGTTGGTTTTTAGACCTGTCTTTAGTTATGGGGTATTGGGGAGGTGAAGGTAAGCGTAGTTATCACCACACCGCACCGGTCAATTCTTTATATGCATTACATGAGTCTTTGGTTATGTTGCAGGACGAAGGTTTAGAAAATGCATGGCAACGTCATGATGAACAGCATCAAAAATTAAAAAAAGGCTTAACGAAATTAGGCATTAATTTTGTGGTTGATGAAAAATATAGGTTACCTCAGTTGAATACCGTTCTTATCCCTGAAGGTGTTGATGATGCAGCCGTCCGTCAAGCTTTATTGAACAATTACAATTTAGAAATTGGCGCTGGATTAGGTAGTTTTGCAGGCAAGGCTTGGCGAATTGGTTTGATGGGGTATGCAGCACGAACTGAAAATGTCACCTTGTGTTTAGCCGCATTGACTGATGTTTTAGATAAATAACATAAGAATTTATTTAATAAGGCGGTTATAAATTCAAAGTCGTCTTAAATGAAAAAAGCCCCGATTAAAATTAATCAGGGCTTCGTGTTGTATCTTTTATACTAAAAGAGCTTAGCTATCAAACATTGCTGAAATAGATTCTTCGTTACATACACGACGAATTGCTTCAGACAACATACCACTTAATGTTAATTGGCGAACAATACCTAATGATTTAATTTCATCAGTAAGTGGGATTGAATCAGTAACTACCAATTCGTCAATCACTGAATCTCTTAAGTTTTGCGCCGCATTACCAGAAAGTACTGGATGCGTAGCATAAGCAATAACGCGTTTGGCGCCATGTGCTTTTAATGCTTCAGCTGCTTTTGCTAATGTGCCACCAGTATCGATCATATCATCAACAATTATACAGTCACGGTCAGCAACATCACCAATAATGTGCATTACCTGTGCAACATTCGCTTTTGGACGACGCTTATCGATGATAGCAAGGTCAGTTTCATTCAGTAATTTAGCTACTGCACGAGCACGAACTACACCACCGATATCAGGAGAAACAACAATTGGATTATCTAAATCACGAGAAAGCATATCTTCAAGTAAAATAGGTGTACCAAATACGTTATCTACAGGAACATCGAAAAATCCTTGAATTTGCTCTGCATGTAAGTCGACGGTTAATACACGGTCAACACCAACACTTGATAAAAAATCAGCAACTACTTTTGCAGTAATTGGTACACGAGCACTACGAACACGTCTGTCTTGACGAGCATAACCAAAATATGGAATAACCGCAGTAATACGACCAGCAGATGCACGTCGTAATGCATCGATCATTACAATGAGTTCCATTAAGTTATTGTTCGTTGGTGCACATGTTGATTGAAGAATAAAAACGTCCGCACCGCGCACATTTTCATTAATTTCAACACTAATTTCACCATCACTAAAACTACCAACTTTGGCATCGCCTAACGTCATGTAAAGACGATCAGCTACTTTCTTGGCCAGTTCAGGGGTGGCATTACCCGCAAATATTTTCATGTCAGGCACGGTCAGTTCCTCGGAAACTTTTGACATTTTAAGTTACGCTAATAGTCAACATTGAGTTTACTATCAGCAAATTATTAAACTTTTTCCAGTGGTTCTTGGCATTTTTATGAAATAAATTTTTCAATGGTATAAATACTCTTAATTACTTTTGTAATGTTACTAAGTTATTAATAACTTGACGTAATGGAGAGGTATTTACCCCTTTTGCCACAAAAGACATAATTCCATCAGGAAGTAATGACTGAATGCGACAGGCCTCTTGTTCAGTATCAAAGCGGGAAAAAATACACGCTCCGGTACCGGTCATACGAGAAGGCGCGTATTCTACCAACCAAGCCAGTAACTTGGCAACCTCAGGATACCTTTTTATTACCAAGGTTTGGCAGTCATTATGGCATAAGTCTATGTCTAGCTTACTAATATCATCACTTAAATTAACTTTTGCAGTATTGCGAGTTAATTGGGGATCGGTAAAAACGCTGGCGGTAGAAATACTGACATCAGGTTTGCTCACTAAAAACCAGCTTTCTTTGGGTGAAACTGCGGTGAGTTCTTCGCCAACGCCTTCAGCAAAAGCTGAAAATCCATGAATAAAAATAGGTACGTCAGCACCAAGAGATAAACCTAGTTCGGAAAGTTTATACAGAGATAAATTTATCCCCCACAAAACATTTAGTGCTAATAAAATAGTTGCGGCGTTTGATGAGCCTCCACCTAAACCCCCTCCCATTGGGAGAATTTTAGTTATTTTAATTTGTGCACCTAATTTTTGCTGCTGATCATTAGGCGATACGTTAATTATTTTGTTCTCTATTATATAGTTTTGTAATAATTGTGCGGCTCTAACAATTAAATTGTCTTCATTTAATACGCCTTCTATTGGTGTTAGTAATTCAATGTTCAAACCCTCAGTTAATTTAATATCAATCGTGTCGCTGTGATCTAAAAATTGAAAGATAGTTTGTAATTGATGGTAACCGTCGCTGCGTTGTCCAATAATATGGAGAAATAAGTTTAGCTTTGCTGGAGCTGGGAAGCTGTAAAATTGATCCGTAATGTTATTCATTGATTGTTACATCCCATTGATGAACATTGATTTTTATTGTGAGGTCTTCTTGTTTTATCGTAAATTTTGTTGCTAATTGATATTGGCCTACTTGCTGGTAGGTGCCATATTTCAGAGTCCATTTTTTGCCATCATGAAAACTTGTCAATGTATTCGGTAATTGTGTTTCTTCGTTATAAGTGATTTTGTCACTGTTTAAATAAGGCAAACCTTTCAACCAAAAGCTCATTGCTTGTGTAGGCAAAGTAAAACCTGTAAGCGAAGAAAGTAGGGCATTCAAATCAGGGCTTTGGTAACGCTCACCATCGACATTAATAACATGCATACCATTAACTGATTCTAGATTAAATATTTGTACACCTAATAAAGCAGTTAAATTAAGCGTTTGGCGTTTTCGTTCACCTTGATAAAGCCAGTTAAGCGTTAAACTATGGCGCTCTTTGGGGCTAATCATGCCTAGCTTCCCTTTTATTTTCCAATCAGACAGTGCTTCAAGTCTTTTTGTTCGTTCGGTGATGTTTTGATGTTCAGTAATTTGCTGATGGTTATTAAACAAGGAGCTACACCCAGAAAAAAAGATCAGGGAAAAAATTAAAAATGTAAGAAATGGTAAGGTTAATTTGTTCATATAGGCCATTATTATTAGATCTAAGCGCTTAAATATCGAGTATCGCGCTTTTGTACTTTTAATTTTCTGCGATTTTTCGTAAAATTAACATCATTATTTGTCGGAGATCATAGGTTTTTTATAAAACCTGATGAATAATGTGGTTAATGAAAAGATTAATCGAAAATAACTTGGTCGAAATTAATTTTATTTTTTTGCATTAATCTTATTTAAAAGGCTGAATATTTCACGTTATGTCTATAGTTGCTGTTGGAATAAATCACAAAACTGCCCCCGTTGCTGTTAGAGAAAAAATTTCTTTTAACCCTGACAATTTAAGTGTGGCATT
Source organism: uncultured Colwellia sp. (assembly GCA_913020705.1). Next base: position 6,928 of record CAJWBY010000123.1, on the reverse strand, counting down.
AGCTGAATTAATTGGAAACGTCGAATGTCGTGAAGCGGCTATTTTATCAACTTGTAATCGTACAGAGTTGTATTTAGTCCAAGAAGGCGATGTCACTATTACTCAAGAGAAAGTGGTTCGTTGGTTAGAACAACACCATAATGTTCCCGCTTCAATTATTACCCCTAGTTTATATTGGCATACCGATCAACAAGCCGTTAATCATATGATGCGTGTTGCTTGTGGTTTAGATTCTTTAGTTTTAGGCGAACCCCAAATTTTAGGTCAAATGAAGCAGGCTTATAGCCAAGCTAAAGCTGCTGGTTCAATGTCATTAGTCATGGACCGTTTGTTTCAACGTACGTTTGGTGTTGCCAAACAAGTACGAACAGAAACTGATATAGGGGCTAACGCTGTTTCGGTAGCTTTTGCTTCGGTAAATTTAGCTAAACATATTTTTGCGAGCCTAGAAAAAGTAAAAGTACTTTTAGTTGGGGCAGGTGAAACGATTGAACTTGTCGCAAAACACCTATATGAAAACAAAGTGGGTAAGATAACTGTCGCTAATCGCACCATAGCACGTGCTGAAGCAATGGCCGGAGCAATTGGAGCCGACGTTATTACCTTGGCGCAAATTCCAGAAAAAATGGCTGATGCCGATATCGTGATCAGTTCGACGGGGAGTACTCTACCTATTATTGGTAAAGGTATGGTTGAACATGCATTAGGCAAACGTAAACATCGTCCTATATTTATGGTTGATTTGGCGGTTCCTCGAGATATTGAAGAGCAAGTTGGTGAGTTAGAAGATGTTTTTCTTTACACTGTTGATGATTTACAAAGCATTATTGCGAAAAATTTAGTTAATCGCCGTAAAGAAGCTATTCAAGCTGAAACGATAGTTTCAACACAATCTGATGTTTTCATGTCATGGTTACGTGGACTAAACACGCAAGATACCGTAATAGGATATCGAAAGCAGTGTTTGGAACATCGAGACCTTTTACTTGAAAAAGCAATTGTACAATTACAAGGTAATAAGTCACCAGAAGCTATTATGGCTGAGTTAGCGACTAAGCTGACGAACAAATTTATGCATGCGCCAACAAGTGCTATTCAATCAGCAGCACAAGGTGGCGAGTTAGATAAACTGGTTTATTTACGCGATATTTATAATATTAAATAGTTTTTCCTTACATATCGCATCAAGAGCACTTTCTAAAGCTTTTTTACGCCTTTGATTGAAAGTGCTGAACTAACCCTTTAAACTCCACACCATCGATTTTTATCCGTTGTTTCCTAATTATAAGATTTCTTAATGAATAAATCTGTTTATCAAAAACTTGAAATATTAGTTGAGCGCTTTGAAGAAGTTCAAGCTTTGCTCTCTGATCCTGAAACACTGTCTAATCAAGAAAAATTTATCGCCTTATCTAAAGAATTTTCTCAATTAGAGTCTGTTACTAGTGTATTTAATGATTACCAAAGTGCAGAAGAAGATTTTTCTTTAGCAGAAGAAATGCTTAAAGATGAAGACCCTGAAATGCGTGAAATGGCGCAAGAAGAATTTAAATCAGCTAAAAAGTCTATTGAAGAATTAACAGACCAATTGCAAATTTTATTATTACCCAAAGATCCTAATGATGATAATAACTGCTTTGTTGAATTACGAGCAGGTGCTGGTGGCGATGAAGCTGCAATTTTTGCGGGTGACTTATATCGTATGTATAGTCGTTACTGCGAAAAGAAAGGCTGGCGCATTGAAGTTATGAACACAAACGAAAGTGAGCAGGGTGGCTATAAAGAAGTCATTTTTAAAGTGCTTGGTGAAGGTGTTTACGGCCAAATGAAATTTGAGTCTGGTGGACATCGTGTTCAACGTGTACCTGAAACTGAATCACAAGGCCGTGTGCATACTTCTGCATGTACGGTTGTTGTTATGCCTGAAATACCAGAAGCAGACGCGATTGAAATCAATAAAGCTGATTTAAAAGTCGACACTTTCCGTGCATCAGGTGCTGGTGGACAGCACGTTAACAAAACTGACTCTGCTATACGAATTACCCATATTCCAACAGGTGTTGTTGTTGAATGTCAAGAACAGCGTTCTCAGCATAAAAACAGAGCTCAAGCGATGTCGGTATTGCAAGCGCGTTTGCAACAAGCTGAAGATGAAAAACGTCGTGGTGAAGAAGAGTCTTCACGTCGTAATTTAGTTGCCAGTGGCGATCGTTCAGAACGTATTCGCACTTATAACTACCCGCAAGGACGTATGACTGATCACCGTATCAATCTTACTTTATATCGTTTGAATGAAGTACTTGAAGGGAACCTGCATTTGGTCTTAGAGCCTATAATGTTAGAGAATCAGGCTGACTTACTTGCGGCACTTGCTGAGCAAAACTAGTCACTGATTTGAGCGAACCATTACAACCGTCAATCATATATTGCCAGCAGAGTATTGCTGAAATAATTAATCAAGGGCAGCAGTTACTCGCTGCCTTTTCTGATAGCGCGAAACTTGATTGCAAAATTCTTTTAGCTTTTGTCTTAGGCAAAGAGACGAGTTATTTATTAACTTGGCCAGATAAAACGTTAAATGAAACTCAGTTTCAAGCTTTTATGAAGTTATTTGAACGTCGTTTACAAGGTGAACCCATTGCATATATCATCGAAGAAGGTGAGTTTTGGTCATTACCTTTTTACGTGTCGCCTGCAACGTTAATACCTCGCCCTGATACCGAGCTTTTAGTTGAACATATTCTCGCACGTCACGTAGAAAGTGATTTGTCATGTTTAGATCTAGGGACAGGAACGGGGGCGATTGCATTGTCGCTAGCTTCTGAACATAAAAGTTGGAAAGTTAGCGCGATAGATTTCAATGATGAAGCAGTTAGCTTAGCTAAAAAAAATGCGAATCGACTAGAGTTATCGAAAGTAGATATTTATCAAAGCGATTGGTTTTCGAATGTAAAATCGACTCAAAAATTTAACATTATCGTCAGTAATCCACCTTATATTGATGAAAATGATCATCACTTAAATGAAGGTGACGTGAGATTTGAACCTCTTTCTGCGCTAGTAGCGGGTGACCATGGATTTTCAGATATTAAGAAAATTGCTAAACAAGCTCAACTATATTTAAAAAATAATGGTGCTCTTTATTTAGAGCATGGTTTTGAACAGGCGGAGGGAGTGAGAAAAATTTTGAATCAGTTAGAATACCAATCGATTGAAACGATAAAAGATTACTCCGGAAATGACCGAGTTACCTGTGCCGTATTTCTTCCAACTAATAATAATAAGGACTTTCTATGAAACACCTACATATGACTCTCGCGGCAATAAGTATTATATTGTTAACCTATCGTTTTGCATTAACACTCATGAACTCAACGAAATTAGACAAAAAATGGCTGAAAATCAGTCCTCATGTAGTTGACACGTTTTTGTTATTATTAGGCGTTGGTTTGGCCGTTAAATTAGCAATCAATCCATTAGATAATTTATGGTTAATTGAAAAAATCATGGCGATTGTTTTCTATATATTCACAGGCTATTACACGTTGAAATTAGCGCGTAATCGAGCAATGCAAATAATAGGCTATTTAGGTGCTATGGGTTGGATTATGCTTGTTGTGAGAGTAGCCATGACGAAACAAACCGTATTTTTATAATTAACATCCGTTACAAATAATTATTAACGTTAAATTCGCTAAGTAGATAAAATATACAAAATGAATGAATTATTATTTTCCGAACTGAATGATGATGACAAATCTCTTATAGAAGCCTTTGTTCTTATTGAGGAAGTTGTCTTTGGTGTAAGTGATTTTGAGCCAACTAACCTCGGTAATATCGTTGAAAAGTGCTCAGAGTTGATTGCCGATACAGAGGAGCATCTCGAAAAAGCTGAACAACTGATCAATGAACTATTTGTTGGGCAACTTTTTATTGATAATCAACGTGATTTTTGGCCTGTTAGCGCCCATAAATTAAGTAGTGGTATTGATTTTAAGTTAATATCACCATCGTTAAAAAGTATCGTACTTTGTCATGTATTTCGTCTATGTGGTTTTGATACTGATGTGGTTTTTGTGCCAAAAAAAAATATGATCAGGGTCGTATGTGATGAACTTTATGCGATTGTATTTGATCCCATAACTGGCGAATCATTAAATTGGCACGAGCTTGATTTATGTATGGAGGATCTTGATGGCGATCCACAAGCTCATCAAATTGAAGAAGTATCAAGATTAAGCTTAATTGTAAAACATGTTAGCTCATTGAAAAATTCGCTGATCCGTGAAGAACAATTCCCTCAAGCGTTAAAATGTGTAGATATTTTAATTGCTTTACGTCCAGAAGATCCTTTTGAACGTCGTGATAGAGGTTTTTTGCTACATCAACTTGATTGTTTTAAAGTGGCCTATGATGATTATCAATTTTTTGTAGAAAATTGTCCAAAGGATCCTGCGGCACAATTATTAAAAATGCAATTGGATAAAATTACTATTGCTGATACGGTATTACACTAAATAGTCCTCAAAGAAGGACTTTAGCTTTACAAATAATAAATAAAATAAAAAATAAGGTTAATTAATGGAAGATCAAATCATAACTAACACACCTTTTCTTACGAATGACGCCACTGTTATGGGGTTGCTTGCAATAATACTTGGGTTAGTTTTTTATACGTCTAATAGTGAACATCCAGCTTTTAAAAAGTTTTATAAATATGTTCCCGCATTATTAATGTGTTATTTACTCCCGTCGCTTTTGAATACCTTTGGTATTGTCAGTGCAGAATTAAGCCAAGTTGACGAAGTTGCTAAGTATTATTTATTACCTGCCTGCCTTGTTTTACTCACGTTGAGTATCGATTTAAAAGCAATTGTCGGACTTGGTAGTAAAGCACTTATTATGTTTTTAACCGGTACTGTTGGTGTAGTGATTGGTGGACCAATCGCATTATTAGCTATTTCAGCTATTTACCCTGAGCTTCTGGGTGTAACTGGGCCTGAAGCTGTATGGCGCGGCATGGCTGCACTGGCAGGTAGTTGGATAGGCGGCGGTGCCAATATGCTCGCAATGAAAGAGATTTATGGCGCAGATGGTAAAATATTCACTATCATGGTTACCGTTGATATTGTTGTAGCGAATCTATGGATGGCTGTTTTATTGTATTTAGCGGCAAACCATAAACGCATTGATGCGAAAAGTGGTGCAGACACTTCTGCAATCGATAGATTAATTGATAAAGTGGAAGCATCAGGGCGAGAAAACACCAAACTACCTACACTTAATGACTTTATGTTGATTATTGCTGTTGGTTTTGGTGCCGCAGGTTTAGCACATTTTGCAGCAGACTTTTTAGTACCATTTTTTCAAACGAACTTCCCCGAATTAAAAAGATTCAGCTTACACTCGAAATTATTTTGGATCATTGTAATAGTAACCACTTTAGGTTTAGCGCTTTCCTTTACAAAAGTAAGGAACCTAGAATCTGTAGGGGCATCAAAAATAGGAAGTAGCTTTTTGTATGTTTTAGTGGCGACTATCGGTTTGCATATGGATATCTACCAAATAGTAGAAGCACCTAAATACATCGCAATTGGTGTGGTATGGATGTTAGTACATGTCGCATTATTATTTGCTGTTGGAAAAATGATTAAAGCGCCAATTTTTTACTTAGCCGTAGGAAGTAAAGCTAATATTGGTGGTGCTGCATCTGCACCCGTTATTGCTTCAGCGTTTCATCCTTCTTTAGCACCTGTGGGCGTTTTACTTGCTGTACTAGGTTATGCTTTAGGAACCTATATGGCTTGGTTATGTGGACAATTATTAAGAATTATTGGTAGCTAATCGTTTGTTAGTAAAATACTTTATTTTGGAAAATTTATGACAATAACTTCAATAAAACTGGCTAAGTACAATATCGAAATTGCCAACGATAAACCTTTTGTTTTATTTGGTGGTATGAATGTACTAGAGTCGCGTGATTTAGCAATGAGCATTGCTGAACACTATGTAGAAGTCACGCAAAAGCTAAACATCCCTTATGTATTTAAAGCGTCTTTCGATAAAGCAAATCGTTCGTCTGTTAGTTCATATAGAGGTCCAGGTTTAGAAGAAGGATTGAGAATATTTGAAGAAATAAAATCAACCTTCAACGTGCCAATTATTACTGATGTGCATGAAATACATCAAGCACAACCAGTTGCAGACGTTGTGGATATTATTCAATTACCTGCATTCTTAGCACGCCAAACAGATCTAGTTGTTGCTATGGCAAAAACTAATGCAATCATTAATGTGAAGAAACCACAGTTTCTGGCAGCACATGAAATGCGTCACATCATCAATAAATTCGCAGAAGCAGGCAATGAGCAAGTAATACTTTGTGAGCGCGGCAGTTGTTACGGTTACAATAACCTTGTTGTAGATATGCTAGCGATGGATGAAATGAAAGATTACGCACCCGTAATTTTTGATGCTACTCATGCTTTACAACAACCCGGTGGTCGTTCTGATTCAGCTGATGGTCGCCGTGCTAAAGCTGCACAACTGGCCCGCAGTGGCATGGCTTTAGGTTTAGCTGGTTTGTTTATAGAATCACACCCTGATCCAGACAACGCAAAATGTGATGGCCCTTGTGCATTGCCACTTGATAAACTTGAACCATACTTACAACAAATGAAATCGATTGATGATTTAGTGAAGTCATTTGAGCCGTTAATTACTGGCTAGTTTTTGTAAAACTTAACTTAATAAAAAAGGTGCTCTCAGCACCTTTTTTATTAAACGATTATTCTACTAAGTGAATTAACTATCACTTTGATTTTTATCTAAATCATGAAAATCGATATTTTCAATTTTGCTTCCCGCACTTGTATCATAAAAAATCTCTTCATCAAACTGATTTTCTGATTTAGCGACAACAATTGAA
>CAJWBY010000122.1 GCA_913020705.1 uncultured Colwellia sp. | reverse complement strand
ATAATCGCTTACATGATGAGTTTATGGCAAGGCTTCCTATCAGAGAAATCATGATTCTATTGCCAACCGACCAAGAGCAAACTGCATTATGTGAGCAAGATTATTTTGAGGCTATTCATAAAGCCACAAACGTTCAATGGGGACATTGGCGATCGGAGTTACATAAACAAATTGGGCTTGATAATGAGTCCTTTCGACGATTGCATGCCAAGATTTACCACTTTTATACAGATACCCAAGCATGGGTTTTTATTGGCTCGGTTAATTTCAGTCATAAGGCATTTGGTTATCATGTAAATAAAGCTAATGTAGAAAGTGGTTTTCTCATTAAATTGGATTTAGTTCAGCCGTTTTTATTGCCATTGCCATCGAATAAGGAACCTGTAAGATTTCAGTCACCTCAAAATGATCAGTCTGGGACATTAGATGGGGAGCTTACACTTTCTATACCTGAACTTCACCTTTGCTATGACTGGAAAAAGAACCAATTATCAGGGCGGACGGTTGGTGATAATAATTTGCAAATTGAGATTGTTAATCATGAGCAGAACAAGATTATCTCTTCATGGCTGTTAACCAATGAGATTAATTATTACCATGGCAGTGAGAATGAATTAAATTTACTACGTGATCTATTGAAAAATGGCTCATTGATAACTGTAGCAGGAAAGGATGTAAATAGTGAGATCGACTTTCCTCAGCACACAGTTATGCTTCAGCAGGTTGGTTGGTCTCATAAGCCCATAGAGTTACTTAATTTAACTACAGAACAAATCATTGCTATCTATGCTGGTATGAGTCCAGAAAGACGTCTTATGTTGGTAAAGAATGCCCATATAAAAAAATTGATGGATGCACATCTTTCTGGTGAAATTAATAGCTATGATAGTGATGTAGTCTCTGATAGTTTTTTTTGTGAGTATGCTGAAATATTTCATGCGTTCAAAACGTTTAAAAAACGATTATTATCTGAGTTGGATAGTAAAAAAGGTAATGAGGTTCAACTTGACTATTATCTCACAGGCCAAGGACTAGATAGTTTGCCAGTACTTTGCCAGAATGCGGTTGATGATAGCAATGAAGACTGGTCTGCTGTAACGGCCTATGTATTATTACTTTCAATCAATGAAATATATCATGATGAACACTTTATTAATCGTTTTAATGTTAATAATCAAATCCATCAAATAGATGAGATGATTAAGGAAGTCAAAGACAAAATAAAATTAGATGACAGATCTGATAAAGAAAAGATATCTTTCTTTTCCTGGTACGAACAGCAATTTGATGCCGAGTATTCAAACAATAGTGTAGAGGGTTCATAATGACGCCTCTTGATATAAGTACTGCAAATAAATTGATAGATTTTTCTGGCGGTCAAGATAGTCTTAAACCATTAGGAAAAATGCAACTTGAGGGAGCTGTTGCTTTACATAATATAATTGCAAATCCTAATGTAGGTATGGCCTACTTAGCTGATGAAGTTGGGATGGGGAAAACTTATATTGCACTGGGTGTTGTAGCCCTCATGCGATATTTCAATCCTTCATTACGCGTATTGTACATTTGCCCTAGTAGGAATGTACAAGAAAAGTGGCAACGTGAATATCTTAGTTTTATTAAACATAACATTACTGTTAATCAGTTCAAGATCAGAACAGTATCCGGACATCCTGCGGCACCCTATATCAACTGTCGCAATGTTCATGAATTAATAAGCATGTCTGCACTAGGTAATTATGCAGATTTCTTTATAGGAAAAGACAGTTTTAGTATCAGCCTCTCAAAAGATGAAAGTCAGTGGAATGAACGCTTGCAATCACTTCGAGAATTAGTCCCGGCCTATACATGGGATGAAATTATCAAAGAAAAAATTGAGGTTAAGGAGCAATATGCCCGTGTATTAAATTACATATTGCCAACTTTTGATCTTGTTGTGATTGATGAAGCACATAACTTTAAACATGGTTTTGAAACAAGTGACCGTAATAAAGTACTGTCTAGAGTACTTGGCTTTTATGACACAGATAGTTTTGTACCTCGGGTTCGTAATGCCTTATTACTATCGGCTACCCCTTATGATCGAGATCTTCGCCAGCTATTTAATCAACTAAAGCTGGTTGGCAAGCATCACTTATTACCTGAGCCAGAAAAGCTCCAGTCACAAGAAGCAAAACATTACTTAAAAAAATTCATGGTTAGGAGACTTAATCAATTAGAAATTAATGAAAAACTTCATACACGGAATATGTATCGCATTGAGCATCGTAAAGGAGGTAAGGCTGAAATTAAACTAATATCGGATGAGCAAAAGCTGGTAACAGCACTTGTACAAAAGAAGGTAGGGGAAACATTAGATAAGTCTGGTATTACATCATCATTTCAAACTGGTATGTTAGCCTCATTTGAAAGTTATAGCCAAACAGCTAAAACGGAGCGAGTATCATTTGATGAGGCGGAAGAAGGTAAGCCAGTAGAAGATGCCCAGGATCGACAACTAATCGATATCTTATCATCTAGTTATCAAGATAATGGCTTAGGTCGTACATTGCCACATCCTAAAATGGATCAGGTTACAGAACAGCTTACAAATGAAGTGATGTTGAAGGGAAAAAAGCAACTGGTATTCGTTCGACGTGTAAAAAGTGTTGCTGAGCTGAAAGAAAAGATGGACGACCATTACAATAGATGGATTCAGAAATACATTACAGACTTATGTGCTAACGATAAAGGTATAACCAAACTGTTTAAAGGCCTCTTTGAACAATATTTTTTGGAAAGTAGAACTAGGGATTCTGACATTTCAGAAGGTGAGTCAGAGGAAGGCGAAGCTGGTTCAGAAGAAGTTGTCCAGCCGTCAAAAAATGATACCTTTTTTTCATGGTTTTTTAGAGGAGAAACTACAGCATCTACGGATAGTTATACGTCGCCAGATTCATTAAGAAAAGGGCTAACAAATAAGGAGCAGAAGAGTTCACTGTTAATGGAAGTTAATTGGGCTATTGATATATGCAGAGAAAGGAATGATATAGACATTGTAGTTTTTACAGGAGAGGGTGAAAAGGCTTTTTGCAGTGGAGGAGATCAAAACGTAAAGGGTTCTGGAGGGGATATTGGCACAGATGGTGTGCCTAGGTTAAACGTTTTGGATTTACATAAAAAAATTAGAATTAGTATAGGCAGTTTTATGATTTATAAAATTTAGATTTCTTCATTACATCATAATATAATTTCTCTATTAGTCCTATTCAACGGGTTCAGGTTTTGGAGGATAATGAGCATCAAAGTCTTCTTCAATAGTCGCTGGCACAGGCAAAGATTTCTCCATCACACCAAGAAGTGGAAGAATTATTAAGAAATATGCAAACCAGTAAGAAGAACCAATCAAAGCAATTGTACCATAAATACCTTCAGCTGGCATGGCGCCACACCACATTAGAACAAGAAAATCTATGCCCAACAACCAAAACCACCATTTAAAACTAGGTCTGTATCTTCCAGAACGAACTGAGGAAGTATCCAACCAAGGCGCTAATACCATAACAAATATTGCGCCAAACATCGCTGCCACTCCAAAAAACTTTGCATCAACAATTTCTCCTTGGATTGTAACAACGGAGGCATTAGCCCCTTATCGTTCAGTTTGGACACGTGTTGAAACCGACCCTCAACCTATGCCATACCTTGAATCTGAGAATAACCGTGCAACAGGTTCATTTGATATCCAATTACAAGCACTGATTGAGACTGAGGATATGCGTAACAAAAATGAAGAAGCCGTGCAAATGTCGCAATCTAACTTTAAAGATTCATACTGGACTGTCGCACAAATGGTCGCACATCATACGGTTAACGGTTGTAACTTGCGAGCAGGTGATATGTTCGGTAGTGGTACACAATCAGGCCCTAATCCTGAAGAAGCTGGTTCGATGCTAGAATTATCTAATGCAGGTGCTGACCCTATATCTTTACCAAATGGTGAAAAACGTACTTTCTTAGAAGATGGCGATAACGTTATTATGAAAGGCTGGTGTCAAAAAGACGGTGCTGCACGTATTGGTTTTGGCTCGGTATCAGCTAAAATTTTACCGGCTAGTTAATTTATCTATTCTACTTTAAAAAGGCGTTAACTATTTATAGTTTACGCCTTTTTATCACCTTGTTTAAAGTTCAATTTAATTTCCTGTTTACCGATGATTTATTCGGTCAGTTTGTCTTGATATAGATTGTTAATTTTCTAGACAGAAACTTTATTGATGTCAAATCCTCGATGAAGTGCTTGTAATAAGCGACGAATAACGATCAATATTCTATTTTTCTTATTATCTTCCTAATATAAAAGCTTATAAAAAACCCTTAGATTCATTAGTTATATGATATAATTATTTTTTCAGTTAGTAGGTGAGTAATTTTGTCTTTAAATAATTTGTTACGAAAGGTTTCGCATGTGAAGTGCTGCCTGATAGGGCTACAGTCTTTAGCCTATATACGTTTTTGGTCTAAAGATATTTGTAAATAAATAAACTTTATTTCGTAATATAAAAGCGTTTCTCAAACGAATGTCCATATTATATATATTTATAAAAATTTTCCTCTTGCAAACCTTTTTTGGCTGCTTTATAAAGTAAGGGCTAGACTATATGTTTTATAGGTTAATTACTCTGCTAGGTAAATTTTCTCTAAAAAATATAATAGTAATTAAAAATATAATAAATATATCTACATGAATATAAATATGAATATAAATCTAGGAAGGAAATAACATGTCTACTAAATTTCGTACAGCGACGTTAACGTTAGCTGTAAGTATTGCGCTTGGAACTGCACCTTCATTTGCAGAAGAAAGTACCTCAGAAGTAAAAGTAAAAGATGTTGAACGTATTGCTGTTGTTGGTTCACGCGCAGCTCCTCGTTCTGTTGCAGATTCACCTGTTCCTATTGATATTATCGGTGGTGATGAATTAGGTAAAAATGCTTCAAGTGATATGCTTGATATGCTTCAAGCTTCAGTGCCTTCATTCAATGTTCGTCAGCAACCAATCTCTGACGCTGCATCGTTTATCCGTCCAGTTAATTTACGTGGTTTGTCTTCAGATTCAACGTTAATATTACTTAATGGTAAACGTCGTCATCGTGCTTCTGTTATCGCTTTCCAAGGTGGCGGTGTTAACGATGGTGCTCAAGGTTCTGATATTTCTGTAATTCCTAGTGTCGCATTAAAGCAAGTTGAAGTACTTCGTGATGGAGCAGCTGCACAATATGGTTCAGATGCAATCGCTGGTGTAATGAATTTTGTATTAAAAGATGCTGCTGATGGTGGTTCTCTTTCTGTACGTAAAGGTGAATATTATTTCGGTGATGGCGATCAAACCATTCTCGATGGTAATGTTGGTATGCCTTTTACTAAAGATGGTTTTGTAAATCTATCTTTTCAATATAAAACTGCAGATGAAACAAGCCGTACTACACAGCGTCCAGACGCTGCTCAGTTAGCTGTTGACGGAAACTCTGCTATTAATGATCCAGCACAAACTTGGGGTAACCCTGAGATTGATGACGACATTACAATTTTTGCCAATGTCGGTTTAGACTTAGGTGATGATAACGAATTCTACATGTTTGGTAACTATTCTGACCGAACTGCTACAGGTGGTTATTACTACCGTAACCCGCAAAATCGTGGTGGTGTTTTCACTGACGGTAATGGTGATTTATTAGTGGGTGCAATGGATGGTGATGCAGATGCATGTCCAAATCTTGCTATCACTTCTCCAAACGTATTAACTCAGCCTAATTACCTTTCTGGTGTTGCGAATAATGATAATTGTTTTGCATTCAATGAATTATTCCCTGGCGGTTATACACCTAGATTTACCGGTGAAATAAACGATGTTTCACTTGTTATGGGTACTAAAGGCGAAATCAAAAGCGGTTTCCTAAAAGACGCATTCTACGATGTAAGTGGTACGGTAGGTCGCAATAAATCAACATATACCTTAGCAAATACAGTTAACCCATCATTGGGTGCTAACCAGCCTCTTGATAATTCGTTTGATGCAGGTTCTTATACGCAACTTGAAAAGGCTTTTAACGCTGATTTAAGTAAATCTGTTGAAGTAGATGGGCTTGATGAGCCTATTAACGTTGCAGCCGGTTTAGAGTGGCGCGAAGAGAGCTTTGAGATCACCTCTGGTGAACAAGCTTCTTGGGAACAAGGTCCTTTAGCTACTCAAGGTTTTAGTGTTGGTTCTCATGGTTTTGCTGGATTCTCTCCTGAATCTCAAGGTACTAGTTCACGTCGCAGTGTTGGCGCTTACCTTGACGTTGAAGCATTTGTTACAGACGAGTTATTACTAGGTGCTGCATTACGTTATGAAGATTTCTCTTCATTCGGTGATACATTAAACTATAAGTTAACGGCTCAATACACTTTAACGGATGAGTTATCATTCCGTGCTTCACACAGTACTGGCTTTAGAGCACCAACTGTTGGTCAAGCAAATGTTGTTAATACACAAACATCATTAGTGAATGGAGAGTTGATTCAATCAGCAACATACCCACCAACGCATCCTGTATCTGCACAAAAAGGTGGCATAGAACTTCAACCAGAAGAATCTGTCAGTTTTGCAGTCGGTGCTGTTTATAAAAAAGGTGACTTTTTTATGACTGTTGATATGTACAACATTGAAGTTACAGACCGTATTGCTCAAACAGATAAAATATTTATTGAAGCAAGTGATATTCCTGGTTTAGAAGCTGCTGGTGTTGCTAGCCCTGAATTATTATTAGGTGGTTCTATAACATTTTTCGCTAATGACTTTGATACTACAACGCAGGGTATTGATGTTGTAGCTAACTACTCAATGTCTTTACTTGATAATGCTCCTGATACGAGCTTTAGCTTAGCTTATAACTACAATACAACTGAAGTAGATAATGCTGGTAACTACACATCTGACTTTAAAGTAAGACGTTTAGAAGAAGGTATGCCTGAGCACAGAGGAACATTCACTGTTTCTCAAGATTGGGAAGATATCAACGTACTAGTGCGAGCTAACTACTTTGGTGAATACTTTGCAACGCATGCTGATGAGCCTGATGTTGACAGTAGCTATGGTTGGTCAGAAGTAGGCGATTCAGCTATTACTATAGATGTTCAAGCTAGCTATAACATAAACGATAACTTTACTGTATCTGCTGGTGTTAACAACCTCTTTGAACAAGAAGCTCAAAAGTTACAAGAAGGTGGCGCTAAAGGTGTTGTTGGAGCCGTTTATTATGAAAGTGGTCCATTCGACTACAATGGCGGTTTCTACTATGTTAAAGGTACATACACCTTTTAATGAGTAACCATCATTAACTAAACTTAGATAAAGCCTTACAATTGTAGGGCTTTTTTTTGTCTACATGAATATAATCAGTTAACATATATTTGGTTTTTCCCTCTTTTATAAGGTTTCTTGTGTATAAAATACTTATTATATTTTGTTTATATACTTCTACATTGTCAGCGAAAATCCTGCCATCACTAACCATCGTGATTAATGAAGATGTGTACCGAGACTATCTTTGTATTTTGAATAATCAAAACGTTTTAACAGTTAAATACTATGGAGGACAGTGCTCTCGACGAGAAGTTATTGAAATTATACTAATACAACAAATGTTAGCTTTAGGTGGTTTTGAGTACGAGTTTATATTAGATCCCGTTTACTACAACATGCGCGAGCGTAAATTGCTCGAAAAAGGACTTCTACTTATTAGCGTAGATTCAGTCTGGCATAGTGAGGCTCTTTCTATGGAAGAGCATGTCTTCATTTCGCCACCATTAATCAGGAAGAAAGAATATCAAGCCGGATTTTATGCTTCCTCAAATAATTCAAAAGTTTTATCTGTAAATTCAATAGATCAATTAAAACGTTTATCTATTGTTTCAAATAAGCATTGGACAGTAGATTGGACTAACTTAACTAAAGCTGGTTTTGAACGAGTTATTCACGAAGATGAATGGATGTCTCAAGCTTCATTAGTCAATAAACACTTAATAGATGTCATGCTGATCCCTTTTTCTAATAATGAAGATTTAAGTTACAAAATAAAAAATATAGAATTAAAGCCCATACCTAATTTTAAATTTCCACTTGATGAAAGTCGACATGTGATTATTTCTAAAAAGCATCCCTTGGGACATGAAACTTATCAAGCGCTAATAAAGGGAATGAAATTAATGCGTGCTGAGGGCACAATCACAAAAGCATTTAAAGATTCAGGACTATTTAATCCTGCCGTTACTCATTGGCTGAAAGTAGATTAGCTTCTTTAATCTCTTGAACAATAGCTATACGTTTGTTGTTTATGGCTTCTTTAATCTCTGCACCTTTTAGCCTTTTGTCAACAAACTCTTTTGCCGTTACTGCTAGAGCTGCGTTAAAAGCACTTTTTAAATAATCAACTTGTGGATAGGGTTTTTCATCAAAATGTAATCTTCCGCGAAAATCAGCAGTACAGGCTTTAAGAAAGTCAAAAAACTCCTCAGGTTTACGCCATACATCTAAATTATTGAATAATTTAATTATAGTACTGGCCTTTAATTCGAAAGCTTTATGGCAGTGTAAATGGAATTCACAGACTTTTAGGGCTAAAATTTTGTGATCTTTAGGGACTTTTAATTGTTTGCATATTTTTTCAACCAAGGCTAATCCAGATTTTTCATGTCCTTGATGTCTAGGCCAATTCTCTTCTAGCGTTAATGACTTTCCTAGATCATGACAAAGTGCGGCAAACCGAACCGACGTGTTACTAGATAGCTTAACAGCCTGTTGAAGAACCATTATTGTATGTATGCCTGAGCAAATTTCTGGATGCCACTTTTCAGGGTTAGGAACACCCCATAGAGAATTAAGTTCGGGCCATATTTTTTCTAATGCGCCACAATCCCGTAACACTTGAAAGAATACTTCGGGGTTGTTTTCAGCCAAGCTTCGTTGCATTTCTTGCCAAACACGTTCTCCAGAAAGCGTGGACAGTTCGCCGCTATTACTTATATCACGCATTAGTTGTAATGTTTCATCTGCTATCGTGAAACCATAATCATGATAACGAGCAGCAAATCGAGCAACACGTAAAACTCTTAGAGGGTCTTCAACAAATGCTGATGAAACATGACGAAGTATTCTGTTCTGTAAATCAATTTTACCGTTATAAGGATCAATTATGTTTGAAGTAGCGACTGTGTCAGTGAAAGGGATCGCCATTGCATTAATAGTGAGGTCTCGACGTAAGAGATCTTCTTCAAGTGTTACCGCTGAACTCGCATCGCAAATAAAGCCTGTATACCCTTTCCCATGCTTACGTTCAGTTCTTGCAAGCGCGTATTCTTCTTTAGATTTTGGATGAAGGAAAACAGGAAAATCTTTACCTACTTGTGTAAATCCTAAAGCCAACATTTTTTCAACTGTAGATCCTACAACAACAAAGTCACGATCATAAACCTTATGCCCCAAGAGTTTGTCGCGTACTGCGCCGCCTACTAAATAGCTATTGAGCGCTTCAGGATTATTGTTGTTCATTATTGCTCTTTATACCTTTTAATATTATCGCTTGTCTTAAAAATATATTAGCATATTTTTACATTTTATTTACCCACTAGTTTTGACTTATGATGTGCTACAAGGTAGTTTCTATGGCAGTTTTTTGAATTGTGAAATAACGTAAATTTATTATGTATAAAGGTTACTTTGGCTTAAAAGAAAGCCCTTTTTCAATAGCACCTAATCCTCGCTTTTTATTTATGAGTGATCGTCATAAAGAGGCCTTAGCCCATTTAAGTTATGGTTTAGGTGAAACAGGTGGTTTTGCATTATTAACGGGCGAAGTAGGTACAGGTAAAACGACGATTAGTCGTCGTTTAATGGAACAACTGCCAGAAAACACACAAGCGGCTTTTATTCTTAACCCTACGTTATCAAGCCAGGAACTACTTGCTACTATTTGTGATGAATTGAAAATACGATATCGTAAGACTGGGGCAACGTTAAAAACACTTACTGATAAAATATATGAAAAGCTTAATAAAAATCATCAAGCCAGTCTTAATACTTTATTAATTATTGATGAAGCACAACATTTAGCGCCAGAAGTTTTAGAACAACTACGTTTATTAACTAATTTAGAAACAGATACAAAAAAATTATTGCAAGTAATATTGATTGGACAGCCTGAATTAAAACAATTATTACAACGCCGAGACTTACGACAGTTAGCACAAAGAATTACCGCTCGTTACCACTTACTTCCCTTAACTAAACTTGAAGTTGCACATTATATTCAGCATAGACTTTCAGTTGCACAATGTGAGCGAATGTTATTTGATAAAGCTGCTGTCGCTGAAATTCACCGAATATCACAAGGTATTCCTCGTATAATTAATTTGTTATGTGAACGATCTCTGACAAATGCTTATTGTACTAATAATGCCTTAGTGACTAAAAAAGTTGTTTTGCAGTCAGCTCAAGAAGCTTTAGGTGATGAATATCAAGCTCAATATTGGTGGCAAAATATAGCGGTGAAAGTAATAGGTGTTGTTTTTTTGATAGCTGTTCTGATTGGGAGCTCTTATTTCGTAGGGCAAATGTATGGTGAAAATATTCAGTCAGAGAAAATAGTCAATACGCCTGAAATACCTGTTCATCAAGATTCTATAAAAGCGGTTATCGCCGCGCCTAATAAAACTAAGGATGAAATAGAGAATCTTGCAGATATTCAAAACGTGGCTCTGGAAGAGAATTTAACTAAAGAGTTTGAGATAAAAAGTAATGGCGATCAAGTAAGTGCTGTGGAGCTTAAGGTCGATAAAGTCAACAAAGATAGAGACATACAAGCAGAAAAGCCTGTTATTGTGGAGAATAAAGCCAATACCAAGATTAAGGAAAAACTGTCAGTTAATGCTGTCGATGGCGTTTCTGATGATTTACTTGCTCGCTTTCAAAGCGCAATAGATGAAACCGAAGCAGTGAGTAGTTCCGGTAATGCCTCAGATGTAAATGAAATAGTAGAAGTAGATGTTCCAGCATTATCAGATATGCCTACATGGCTACAAAACGATATTCCTTCTATTAGCTTTGAACAGCACATATATACCAGTGATGGTGAAAGTTGGGTAAAAGTTAATGGTAGAGACCGTTATGAAGGCGACACTATTTCTAATGGACTGGTGTTAAATCATATTTATGCTCAGAAAGTTATTTTAACCTTTAGAGGGGAACAGTTTAGCTTACCTGCGCTTTCAACTTGGTAGAGTATGTTTGTTCAAATTTTGAGTTGTTTAAGTGTTATATGATGAACGTTTATTTGAAACCATTAATGATTAATCAATAAATGCGGTCTTAAAGAAACCTAATAAATTGAGATTAAATTCTTCTGGTCGAATACAACAGTCGATTTGATCTTTGTATTTAGATTCACTCAAGTTAATTTCTTGAATCGGGATAGCCTGATTCATTCGAGCATTATAAAAAACCCGTACATAAGGGTGTAACGGCTTTTTTTTATTCAATTGACTAATTAAACCTAATTTACCGCTGTTAAGTTTGACTAATGTCCCTACGGGATATACGCCCATACACTGAATGAAATTTTCTACTAACTCTTCATCATAACATTCGGGTGATGAAATTAGTGTTTTGAAAGCTTTAATCGGGGGAACACTTTTCTTGTAAGCTCGATCAGATGTCATTGCGTCATAACTGTCAATTATAGCGATCATTCGACCATATTTGGATATCTCATCACCTTTAAGTTTTTTGGGGTAACCAGAACCATCTACACGTTCATGATGTTCTCGTATCATCTTCATTGCCATATGTGAAACACTTGGACTGTCTTCTAATATCTTTAAGCCAAGCGCAACGTGACTACGAATAATATTTTCCTCTTTCGCGTTTAAAGGCGTGAGTTTATTCAAAATATCATTGGGTAATAATATTTTACCAATATCATGTAGAAATGCCCCAAGTGCGAGTTCTTGAATGAGGCGTTTGTCAAAACCTAAATGCTTAGCAAATACAGACATCAAAATTGAAACATTTAGCGAATGTTCAATAAGGTAGGAATCTTTCGTTTGAAATCGAGACATGCAAGTTAGGGCATCTTGATTCCTGAAAATAGAGTCGACCATCGCGTTTGTTGTTTCTTCTGCTTCACTTACATTTATAGATTTCTTACTTTTAATTTGCTCTAAAATTTTTTCTTGTAAAGATTTAGCATTTTTATATAACTTATTTGCTTTTTTGATTTCGCTATCGAGAGATACGCCTGTCGTTTCAGTTGTCTTTTTTGTCATTGACGACGTTTTCTTCGTTTTTATATCCGCAATAGCTTTTTCTACATTCACAGTTTGTTTTTGTTTTGCAGGGATAATAACGAGTTGGGTAATGTTTGCTTTACGCAATTGAGTAATGCTTTTATCACTTGAGATATATCCTTCAGATTTAATATTAAGGCTACTATTATCTGAAAATGATTTTACATACATACCGGTAACCAGTTGGTCGATTGAAATGGTCTGTGTGATTTCGCTAGCAGGAGATTTTGACATAATGATTCTTGCGTGATGGAAAAGATATTTTTTGGCATTACCTTTTTAATAAAGATTATTTTAGTCTAGTTTTTGGAATAAAAAAATGTTGAAGGAAAATAAAAAAACCTTACTAAAATAGATTTACTATCTTTCAGTAAGGTTTTATTTTTATTGCGTTACGTTTATTGCCACGAAGGCAGGTTTGCTTCGAAAGCTTTTATCTTATCTAGCTTATTTAAAGTCCAACCGACACTGTCGATACCTTGCTCTAAACAATATTGATGAAATTTGTCTAAGCTAAAATCAAAGCTTAAGTTACCACAATTAATTTGGTTATTAATTAAATCTACGGTTAACTCAATGTTCTCTTTTGCCGCTTTAGTAAATAAAGTGTCAATTTCTTCATCGCTTAATTTTATTGGCAACAAACCAATATTGATACAGTTACCATAAAAAATATCAGCAAAGCTTGGAGAAATAATCACTTTAAAACCGTACTCTTCTAATGCCCACGGAGCATGTTCTCGACTTGAACCACAACCAAAGTTTTCACGGGTTAATAAAATACTTGCGCCTTCATACTGTGGCTTATTTAAAATAAATTCAGGATTATTCTCTTTACCTGAAACATCTAAGTAACGCCAGTCATGAAATAAGTGTGTACCAAAACCAATACGTTCTGTTTTTTGTAAAAACTGTTTTGGGATTATTTGATCCGTATCTACGTTTGCAGCATCTAAAGGAACAACTAAGCCTTCATGAGTTGTAAATTTTTCCATTATTCTATTCCTTATGCGTTTAAATCAACAAAATGACCAGCATAACAATCGAGCTTTTGAAACCAAAAGCTAAGGTGTCCGACACTTCACCTTGTAAAATATTAAACTGATCATCTGCAGACTTTAGTAATTCATCTAAACCAGAAATAGACTGTGTTACCGCCGCATCAGCTTCATCTAACTTAACTTTTGCTATAATTATTTGTTCAAGTTGTTTCTTTTTATGATCAACAATCGATGGAGTTACTTTCATATAAGCATATAACGCTTCATATGCGCTTTCGGAAATATCGATCATGCCATCAGAATCAAATGATGCAAAGTAATCGGTAGCTTTATCAAACCATCGCTTTGAATCATTCAAAGAAAATTCGAAATCACCCATGCCATCACTGACACGTTCAATATCTTGGGTGATTTTAATCTCATCTATTGTTTTAAAAATGGATGAATTTATATTATCAGCAGATTCCGTAAAACCAGTGATAAGCGTCATTTCTTCGATTTTATCTTCTGGCGCACCAAAATATTGAATTTCTACGAGTGAAGCACCTACATCATCCGCCAGACCAAAAAGTGTTTCAGCCTCAACTAACATATTATCTCGAGCGGTTAGTACTTCAGTTTTAGCCTCAAACATTTCATTCACAGCAAAACTGTAGGCGTCATAGTTACTTTTAATACCAATCGCCAGGGATTTCATTTGATCATCGGTATCGGCTAACGCTTCAAGAGCCAAGTACCGATCGTCGAAGCTTTTGGTTCCTTTCGTAAATTCTTCTATGTAAGCATTAATTTGATTCTGATCAGAGGCGTTAAATGCAAGCGAGCTTAACTTAGCAAGCTTAAGAAGCTGAATCTGAACATCATTACTTTGTTTTACGACTGGAACCGCCGTTTCATTAACACGTGACGTAGAGCCATTGATGTCATTTAGATTCCATAAGGAAGATAAACCGGACACAAGTAAAAGAGAAATAATAATGGCAAAACCTAAGCCAACTTTCTGATTAAACGTTAGTTGAAACATAATTCTATTCTCAATAAAGCCTCTATATACACTTACTTAGTAACTTTAGCGTAGTTTTTAGGAATGTCATGAAATCTTTTATTATATTCCAGCAATCTCAAAATTTACTGCTAATATTGTTTTATAGAATTTATCTTTAGCATTAATAGATACGAAACTAATAAACATGACTAATAACTTAATCCTTTTTTCAATTCTCTTTTTCGGCATAGGTCTATTCTTGTCTTTTGTGATAACACAAAAGCATTACAAGAATAAACTAAACAAAGAAAAGAGCACGACGACATTACTTGAGGCAGAGTTAGCTCAAACTCAACAAGATAAAAACACATTCGAACAAGATTTAAACTTACAAATTCAGACCAACCAAGAATTCGAAACCAGCAATGCGGATCTTCAAGCGTCTATTATAGAAACAAATCAGAACCTAGAAGACGAAAGAGCTCGGCTACAAGGCGAATACGAAGAACAACTTCTAAATATAGAAACAAATCACCAAGATGCAAAGACTGAACTTTCTTCAAAACTAACCCAAGTTCAAAGTGAACTAGCTGATCTTGCAGACCTGTTAGTGACATTTGAAAGGTGGCATGAAAGTTTAACGCAACTAATGCTTCACAATGCCGAAATGCATAAACAAAACCAAGAATTCTTTAATATAGTAAAGCAAATTGTTATTTTAGCTTTGAATGCCGCTATTGAAGCAGCGAGAGCCGGA
>CAJWBY010000121.1 GCA_913020705.1 uncultured Colwellia sp. | reverse complement strand
TGCTAGAAATAACTGAAATGATCCGTCATAACCAAGTGTATTTTGATGAATTAATGGTTAAGCCAATAGCAATTTAAACATATTAGGTTGTCTGGATTATCTTAGATAATATAGAGATCTAAAACGTATTTTCAGAAATACAAAAACCACCATAAAATTTAGTTTTTGGTGGTTTTTATTTATAGCTTAAATATTATTAAAGATTAGTAACGTCGATTACCATTGAATCATCAATATTACTTGATGAAACGGTAGCTTCTGAAAATTCGTATTCTTTGCGAGTTTCACTTCTATCAAGTGGTAGGTTCATAAAATCAAATAAGTTAGTGTCAGCGAGTTGGCTAGGACTAATATTTTTAATAGAGTTAAATATATTTTCAATTCTATCAGGATTCACTTTTTCCCAGTCGCTTAACATTGCTTTGATAGATTGTCTTTGTAAGTTTTCTTGAGAGCCGCATAAATTACAAGGAATTATTGGATATTGCTTATATTCTGAAAATTTAATTAAATCTTTTTCTCGACAGAAGGATAGTGGTCGTATCACGACATTTCTTTTATCATCAGATCTTAATTTTGGCGGCATAGCCTTTAGTTTTCCACCATGGAACATATTCAAAAACATTGTTTCAACAATATCATCCATATGATGGCCAAGTGCTATTTTAGTTGCGCCAATTGACTCTGCAAAAGAATACAAGGTTCCTCGTCGTAATCTTGAGCATAATCCGCAGGTAGTTTTCCCTTCAGGAACTTTTTCCATAACAATTGAATATGTATCTTTATCAACTATGTAATATGGAATGTTTAATGATTCAAAATAGTTCGGCAATATATGCTCAGGAAATCCGGGCTGTTTTTGATCCAAGTTAACGGCAATAATCGTAAAATTTATTGGTGCAGCTTTTTGTAAGGCGAGTAAAATATCTAACATTACAAAAGAGTCTTTACCTCCACTTAGGGCTGCCATGACTACGTCAGACTCTTCAATCATGTTGTATTCAGCTATAGCTTTGCCAACTCGATTCCGGAGTTTTTTTTCTAATTTTTTTAATTCTGGACTAGGTTGAGCGTTTTTTGAATTTGTCATTTTTAAGCTTAATAAATTAATATAATAGTTCAGTATGAAACTAAAATTGAATACCTATTATTTTAACAATCCTATCAAAGATAATATATAGCTAAGAAGCCGCTCAAAAGAGAAATCTTTGAATTATTTTCGGTTGTAACTTTATACTTATATATTGTTTTATAAAGTCAATGAGTCAGGTCAATTTTATTTAATATTTAAATAACATATCAATCATGTTTAAATTTGATATTCATAAAGCTAAGACTATGATTATAGAAAGTCTGGCAATTAGAAATGTTCGTAAAGCTTAACCATGATATGTCATTGAAATATAGTTTTTTTTAGTAAGATGATATGCTGGTAAAATTGAACATTTTCAATGTTATTAATCATAATAGATTAGTGTTAGGTTATTATTTCGTAATGAGAATGAGTTAATGTGTTTTTAGCTAAAGTCTGGTGCTAAATTTGTATTAATTGAAGCCATTCTAAGATCAGAATAAAAAATAATAAAAGGTGTATGAATGAACTTAGAACAAATAAAAATCTTTTTATCATCTACTGTTTTCACTATTGCGGAACAACCTGTGACGTTAGGGGGATTGCTTTTAATTCCTTTCATTATTTATATTGGGTTATTACTCACAAAGTGGATGGTCAAACTCATCACAAAACGGTTAACAACGAATAAAACCGATCCAAATATTATTCATTTATTGCAACGTGTATTTTATGTTATTGCCATTGCTATATTACTGATCACAACGTTAGATTTAATTAATGTGCCGATCACCGCTTTTGCTTTTTTATCCGGTGCTATTGCGATTGGTTTTGGTTTTGGCGCTCAAAATATTATTAACAACTTTATCAGTGGTTGGATCTTAATGTGGGAAAGGCCAATCAAAATAGGAGACTTTTTAGAAGTTGAAAATGCCAAAGGGATCGTTGAACAAATTAATACACGATCTACACGCATAAGACGTATTGACGGTGTGCATTTACTTATTCCTAATAGTTTTTTACTTGAGAATACTGTTGTGAATTGGACACTAAGAGACAGCTTAGTAAGAACAAATGTTCGTGTAGGTGTTGCATATGGTACACGTGCAAGAACAGTTGCAGATCTCATATTAGAAGCAACACTTGTTCAAAAAGAAGTGCTAAGAGATCCTATGCCGGTTGTCAGTTTTGAAGATTTTGGTGACAATTCATTAGTTTTTGAAGTGAATTTTTGGATCAATTCTGACAAAGAAGGCGGCTTACGCATTGTTAGAAGTAATATTCGTTTTATACTTGATGAATTATTTGAAAAAAATAATATAGTGGTTGCCTTTCCACAAAGAGATGTTCATATCGATGGAGCGTTAACTATCATTAATCGCGCTGATATATAAACTAACTGCTACTGTTATAAAGTTGCAGGTTAATTGACATGAGAGCTATTCCTTGAATATTCCAGACTTACCTAATCATCATGCACTCGCTGTTTTATTGATTACAGTTTTTGCATTATATTTATTTCGACGAGAAGATATCCCCTTAGAAACCTCATCATTGGCTGTTATAGCTATACTCTGTTTGATGTTTGCACTATTTCCTTTTTACTCTGAGGGGATTCATTTTGAACCAAGTTCTTTATTTTTTGGTTTTGGTCACGAAGCATTAGTAACCGTTTGCTCGTTGATGATTATAGGACATGGAATTGTTCGGACTGGAGCGCTAGAGCCCATTGGGCGATATTTAGCTAAGTTATGGAAAATAAGTCCTGCATTTTCTTTGTTGCTAACCCTTATTCTTGCTGGAGGCTTAAGCGCTTTTATTAACAATACACCTGTTGTTGTACTCTTACTGCCTATTTTGATCAGCGTTTCAATCCGAACTAAAACTGACTCATCTCCGATGTTATTGCCTATGGGATTAGCGACGTTAGTCGGTGGAATGGCAACCACTATAGGGACATCAACAAATCTTTTAGTGGTGAGTATTGCAAAAAATATGGGGGCAATTGAATTTGGGCTATTTGACTTTATTGTTCCTGCACTTATTGCCTCTTTTGTAGCTGTTATTTATTTATGGTTAGTTGCTCCAAAACTTTTGCCCAAGCGAACACCTTCAATGCCAGACACTTCACCGCGTTTATTTAGTGCTTATCTGAATATAAACGAAGAAAGTGATGTAAAAGACAAAACTATTGCTGAAATCATTAAATTAACTGATGGCCAGCTTAAAATAGAGAGTATCCAGCGTGGAGCTAATTATAGAAACATAATGGCACTTCCAGATACTGTTATTGTAGAGGGTGATAGACTGAAAGTGCATGATTATCCTGATCGTCTTAAAGAGTTTGAGACGGTTTTAGGAGCAAGCTTATTTTCAGGGCTGCATAAAGTGGATGACGAACATCCTTTAAAAGCCGATAAACAAACCTTGGCTGAGATTGTCATCATCGCGGGTTCAGGGATTGAAGGAAAAACCTTACAACAAGTTAATTTTATTCGTAAATACAGAATATCTGTAGTCGCATTGCATAGAGCAGGTAAGGCAATGGAGATTGGCCGCAATAGTATAGGAAACACGCGTTTAAAAATTGGAGATGTGTTACTCGTGCAAGGTGAAATAGAACAAATTGATTTATTAAAATCTAAGCAAGGTTTGTTAATTATTGATGGTGCAGAATCACTTCCCCAAACAAGTAAAGCGCCCATTGCGTTGGGTACATTATTGGCCGTTGTTGTTTTTTCAGCTCTCGGTATTTTACCCATAGAAATTAGTTCGATTTGTGGTGTGCTTATATTATTAATGACAAAATGTTTAAACTGGCAAGAGGCTTCGTCAGCGTTGAGTACGCAAGTTATTTTAATTGTCGCAGCTTCACTTGCTTTAGGTGCTGCAATGATGACAACCGGCGGAGCTGAATATATAGCACAGGTATTTGTCGCGGTTTCCTATGGTTTACCTCCTGGTGGTGTTTTAGCGTCTCTAATGCTGCTATTAGCTATTTTAACTAACATTGTTTCTAACAACGCAGCCGCAGTTATTGGTACACCTATTGCCATTTCTGTTGCGAGTCAACTTAACCTTTCCCCTGAGCCTTTTATATTAGCTGTATTATTTGGTGCTAATTTGAGTTATGCAACGCCTATGGCATACAAAACGAATTTATTAGTTATGAATGCCGGTGGTTATCAATTTTCCGATTTTATGCGCGTGGGTATACCCTTGATTCTACTGATGTGGGTGACACTGTCTTTTCTCTTAAATTGGCTGTATTTATAGACGATTTAAAATTTTATTACTTATGATAAGTCATTGGCACTTAATTAAACTCATCTAAAAGGTATTACTGTATTTGAGAACATTTAAATAATGGTAATATGTTTGTTATTCTTATGTGCTTAATTTTTTCATTTAAAAGAAAACAATAGCTTTAACTTACGAGAAGTAAATCATTGAATAATCGGAAAGATTTATACAAAAATAGAGTGGTCAATATACAAAAAAGACAACCCATTATGGCGTGGTTGCTGTCTGTAGCACTTATAGCCATAGGTTACTATTTATCAGAAATCCGTTTTTTAGAATTGGAGTGGTTGACGAGAAGTGGTTGTTTGATTGTATTACTAGGTGTTTGGTCCAGTATAGGTGCCATTATTGCAGAAAGAGTTTTGATCAGTAAACTTAATATTCAACATAGAATTGTCTTATCTCGATCAAAAATCAAACTAAGAAAAATGAAAGCGCCACAAGATTATATAGACAAAGAAATTGACACTATTGAAGATGATTTTGATGATCGAATTGAAGTGATTAAAGACAATGTTAGGTACCAATTAGGCATATTAGAGGTGTCTTTATTGATGACTGGAACATTTATTTGGGGCTTTGGTGATTTATTATTTAAAATTAATTTTTAGTTGGCGACTATGATTAATAACATTGAGAAAGCCAGTTTTTTAAATAGACACTATGGGTGGTGGGTGTTGATTGAATTGTAGTAAAAAATTGAAACATTCTTTTGATCTATATTCCAATATTTCAATGGTTTGTACAGTAGATTAAACTTAGTATAACGTTATAATGAAAGCACAATCGTTTAGCTATTTTTATATTGAAATTTAGCCCATTTATATACTACTTACGGGCTTGTTATCTTATCTATTCTTTACTCAAAGTTTGTTGGTCATTTATCATAATGTTAAATCGTTTTATCTTGTTAATTTTACTAATATTAATCTCTCCTATTGTTTTTCCCAATACACTGGTCGTTAAAATTGCGGACGATCTACCAAGCCACTTAAAAAAAAATATTCATGCATATTTAGACACCTTACCCGAAAACGAAACTGAGCGATCGTCTTTTATTTACAACGCTAAAAAGCAGACTGAAAATGCCCTAAAAGCATTAGGTTATTACCGTTCACTAGTCTCACTTTCAATTAACAAAAGTGTAGATGAAAATGTTTGGACACTTTCAATAGCGGTACTGTTAAATTCACCCACTAAAATTAAATCAGTAAGTATCAAGCTTACAGGTGAAGCTTTAGCAGATGACAAATTTCAAACAATGATCAAAAGTATTCCAATAATTTCAGGTGATACATTGCATCATGGTGTTTATGAACAGTTTAAAACTGACTTGGCTTCTCTTGGATTAGAACGGGGGTATTTTGATGGGAGATTTATTAAGGCGACAATAGCCATTCATAAAGAGTTGGATTTAGCAGACGTTCTTATTCACTTCAACAGTGGACCTCGTTATAAATTTGGAGAAATAATTTTTGATGATTTCACCATAAATGAGAGCGTATTAAAACCACTAATTCCTTTTGAAAAGAATGATCTATATCGGCAAGAATTAATACAAAATTTACAGAATGAACTCGATAAAACACAATATTTTAGTCATGTTGTTGTTCGACCTGAAACCGAAAACAGTTCGAGTAACATTTTACCTATCAATGTTTCATTGGATGAAACAAAGCGTCATCAATTGAATTTAGGGTTAGGTTACGCAACTGATACAAAGGAAAGGTTTTCTTTTGGATGGAAAACGCCATTAATAAATCGATATGGTCATCGCCAAGAAACAAGATTGTCCTATTCAACCATAAATCCGACGGGATATTTTATTTATAGTATTCCATTATCCCATCCCAATAATGATGTTTTGCAATTACAAACGGAATTGGAAAAAAATGACTATGGCGATTTAACAAGTCGTTTTTTCTCTTTCAAATTGGGGCGTGTTTATCTCAGAGATGATGTTTTGCGACAACCTTATTTGAGATATCTGCGTGAAGAATGGGAAACTGATGGTATTAATGATGACGGTAATTATATTATTCCCGGATTTACTTGGTCGGATATTGATCGTGACGGGCCTTTACTCGATCCAAGTAATGGATTTAGGCATTATTATAACGTAGAAGGCAGTTATGTCGGTTTGTCCTCTGAAACTTCATTTTTACGCTTTAATGCCCGTTGGAAGTATATCTCGTTACTTGCTCCTAAACACCGTATTGTTTCACGTTTAGAGCTTGGCTATGTGATTATTAGTAACGACTCTGAGGAAGAATTGTCACCTTCATTACGCTTTTATGCAGGTGGTGACCAAAGTATTCGAGGCTTTGATTATCAATCTATCGGCCCTAACGTATTTCTTTCAGAAGATATAAACCAAGAGGATGAAGTTGTTATTGGCGGAACAAATATGATTGTCGCTAGTTTAGAGTACCAGTATTATTTCTCAAATAAGTGGAGAGGCGCTTTATTTTTTGATGCAGGTAGCGTTAATGATACTGATAAATTAGATCCGGTATATTCTGTTGGACCTGGCATTCATTATCTTTCTCCTATTGGACCTATCAGATTTGCTTTAGGCTATTCATTAAGTGATGAACACCCTTCATGGCGACTACATTTTAGTATAGGTGCTGAGCTATGACCTATAAACGTGCTAGCTTCACATTCATGGTGTGGCTAACTGGCTTACTCTGTTTTTTCGCGATATTGTTTTCAACGCCTTGGGGAACTCAGTTATCGTTTTATTTTGTGAGCAGTGTTTTCTCATTAGAAACTCAGTACAAGAGTGGTACGATCTTAAACGATTTAGTACTAAAAAGACTGACCATTGAAAATGATGGAGCGGTTATTAATGCAAAAAATATTCGTTTAAAATTACATTTACGCTGTTTGTGGAAGAGTCAACTTTGTATTGATGAGTTAAATATTGCTGATATTCAAGTTAACCTAAAAGAAAGTGGGGCGGTTTTAACTGATGAACCTATAGGACAAGCTATTGAGTCTTCACACTTTTCATTGCCATTTACCATTAAGCTAAAAAAGTTCTCGTTAGAGAAGGTTCAATTAAAAAGTCAGGGGTTATCTGTTAATTTAACTCATTTTTCTAGTGCTTTATCTGTCAGAAATGTTGGCACCAACAATCTTGCAATATATATGGAAAATGCAATGTTGGCTAAAGCGAATATTAATTTATATGAAACTGCTACCACATCACCAAAATCAATAAATACTTCACCTTGGCCGTTGGCTGAACTACCAAAGATCTATTCGCCTTTTAAGTTAGGCATAAACTCTCTTGCTGTTAAAACCATAATTGTTAACGAGATAGACAATAAAGGTAATGAAAATACACGACTAACAACTACTGAAGCTATAGCAAGATTGTCATGGTTTAAAACACAATTATTAATTCAAGAATTATCTTCAACCGTCGCTGAAGTTGGAGCAATCTCATTAAAGGGAAAGCTTGATTTTGTGCCTCCCTATCTCGTTGATTTGAAATTCAATAGTACAATTAAAGATTTTGAATTACTGCCACAGCTTAACCATTCAAATCAAGAAGTATTATTAAAGGGGAATTTATCTGAGTTATCGTCAATGATCAGCAGTGAAGGCGAATTAGCATTAACCGCCGAGATGTTAATAAATTTAACGGATAGAAACCTACCTTATAACTTAAAAGCCGATGTGACGCAATTTACCTTACCTGACGATGTCGCCAACTTTATTAGCCCATCGACTCTGTTATTAAAAAGCCAAGGCGATATTAATCAACATGAGATCGATTTGAATAGCATTATTAGTGGGTTTGGCTATCAAGATGCTTCTCTGGCGTTAAATGCAACCTATGTTGAACAGGTGTTTAAAATAAACACACTAAATTTTGAAGAGCTTAACTCACATAACCAATTGAGTATAAAAGGAGAGTTGCAGTTAGGTGAAAAATTATTATGGGATGTCGCGGTAATCTCTTCAGGAATCACCTTACCTCATATTGAAGAAAATCTATCTGGTCGTTTAAAAGGCAATATTATTAGTAAAGGATTTTTCAATGGTGATGAGTGGGCTTTTACACTTGTAGACTCAAGAATAAAAGGAGAAATTAATAATATTCCTCTCGTTGCTCAAGCCAATGTTGATATTGACAATAAAGGGGGATTAACACCTAGCAATTTAACTTTAAATTATGGTGATATAGCGTTTGATTTCAAAGGGTATAGTGATGAAAACTGGCATGTTGACGGAACAATTGATATTGGAAGCACAAGTTTGTGGCTAAAAGATATTGAAAGTGATTTACGTTCACTTATTTCAATTTCTGGTCCAGTACAACAGCCAAAGATTAGTGTTAAAGGTGAATTCAAAAACGTTTTAATGCAGGAACTCTCCAGTGACAAGGTGAAGTTTGACATTACCTATCGACCATTGAATAACCACGAACATGAACTCTCATTAAAGAGTAATCGAGTTAACTGGAATGATTACACTATTAATAGTATGAATTTTGCGAGCCGTGGCGATTTAAATCAGCAAAATATAAACCTTGCTTGGCTTGGTGACTCAACTCTTGATTTGTTCATTAATAGCAGCTATTCCTCGCAAAATGACCAGTGGAAAATGAAAACCAATGAAGTTACATTTGCTCTTGGCGAACTGATTTTCAAGTCAAATCGCCCACTTCAATTAGGCTATGATAACGTAAGAAAGACCATTGCTCTCAATAAGCATTGCTGGCTTGGTAATAACTCTGAGATTTGTTTAAACAAAGATTCTGTTCTACAAACAACGAACGACCAATTAACTTTAGCCATTAAATTAGGTAGCGACGTTTTAAGTCCTTTTGTACCAGAAAATACACTTTTAAAAAGCACGTTAGGCGGAAATGTTTCTATAGGTTGGCAACAAGGCAATATGCCATCAATTAATGCAAAATTATTAATGGGTGATGGATATATACAAGTAAAGAAAGAAGAAGAATTACACAAGCTGCTTGAGTGGCAAAATGGAAAATTGAACTTACAGCTTAATAACAGTCGTGTTGCAGGAAATATTGCTTTGTTTGCTATCGACAAACATGAAATAGTAAATATAAATACGACTATTTTATTTGCGGGTAATCGACCTATTGATAGCCAGATTACAGTTAATGATTTCAACATTTATCCATTACAAAAATTTGTGCCGGAGATAACGTCAATGGAAGGCATCTTAAATACCAACTTTACTGTATCGGGGGATTTAACTAAGCCTTTAATAAACGGTGGGATCAAATTAACTAAAGGGAAAGTTAAAATTTTAGGTAATATTGACACCTTAGAAGATATTCATTTGGCTTTAGATTTTAAAGGGCAGCAAGCTGATATTTTTGGCGGTCTTAATATCAATAATGTAGCAGCCAGTTTAAAAGGCAATACTGACTGGTATGACGAATTACAAGGTAACCTTAATTTTGATGGCGAGGCAATAAATTTTTCGATACCACCTGATCTTACTTTAACGGTTTCTCCACACCTCAATGCACAAATAAAAGCCTCTGAGCTTAAAATATCAGGTCTTATTGAGGTACTTGAAGGAAAATTATCTGTTGAAAAGTTGCCACAAGGAAGTGTTAGCCTAAGCAAAGACGTGATTATTGTGAATGATGACGGTGCACAAATTGAGAATGATAAGCCGTTTGATATATTTACTAATGTTCGTGTGGTTATCGACGATAAATTCAAGGTTGAAGGACAAGGGTTTATTGGAAGGCTTGGCGGGGAGCTACAAGTTAACCAACAGGCAAACCAACCACTACAACTCTTTGGGAGCTTAAAAATCCCTGAAGGACGTTATAACGCTTACGGACAAGATTTATCAGTAACAAAAGGAACTATAGCTTTCAATGGCACGGCAACTAACCCATATGTAACGATGCAAGCAACACGTACGATTGAACAAGAAAATGTTATTGTCGGAATTGATGCTAAAGGTTTAGCCAATAGCTTGAATATCAGCTTATTTTCAAAACCAACAATGCAACAATCAGAAACCTTGTCCTACCTAATAAGAGGCCGCGGTTTAGATGCTGAAACCAGTGACAGTAATGTGGCTATTGGCGTAGCTTTGGGGACTGCATTAACAAACTTTTCGGGTGTACTCACTCAGATAGAAAGACTACCTTTGATCAATCGAATTGAAATTGATGGTGATGACAAACAAGCTTCTATCGCGGGTTATTTAGGTGACAAGGTCTATATTAAATATGGAGTCGGGATTATTGAACCCATTAATGAACTCACCGTAAGGTTTTATTTGTTAAGTCGTTTGTGGGTTGAAACGGTTTCTGGTTTAGAAAATTCTGCAGATATTTATTATTCATTTGACATTAATTAATTAAATTGGAAAGACACTTTAACCTATCTAATAGATTAAAAAGCCAAGAGTTTTCTTGGCTTTTTAATTAAAACCCATCAGCTTTTCTTTTATGCTTCTGGATTATAAACCAAAGGACTTTATGCCAAAGGTGATATATAACCATTAGGTTTAATCGCTAATACATCGCAATTCAGTCGGTCAATAACATGTTCTGCAGTGTTTCCTATAAGTGCAGCAGATAGGCCGGTTCTGCCAATAGTACCTAGAATAACTAATTCAGCATCGATTTTATTGGAAACACTTTGAATTACATCTTCAGGCAAGCCTTCTTTTACGTGAGTATTCTCTAAAGGGATGTTAAAAGTGTTTGCATGATCATTCATCGCAGTTTGATGATGTTTCATCATCGTATCGTTATATTCACAGGCATTAAACTCTGGAATTTCAATAGCAATATTTACCGGGGTTCCTGGATAAGAGTTTACCAAATGAATATTAGCTTTGATTAACGATGAAAGGTGAGTCGCTTCTAGCGTTAATTTTTCGTTAAGTGCCTTGTGTTCATCATCATCACTGCCAATATTTAGAGCGGTGAGTAAATTTCCGTTATCTGGCCAATTGTGCTCTTTAACTAATAGTACGGGGCACGGACACTTCCTGAGTATATGCCAGTCTGTGGGGGTAAAAATAACGGATTTAAATTTGTCATGTTGGTGAGTTCCTTTAATAACGATATCAAAACCTTCAGTAATCACTTTTTGAATTATTTTTTCAAAGGGGCGATTATGCCAAATAATACTCGTATTTATGGTTATGCTATGATCATCGATTTCTGCAATTTTTTCTTCTAGCCATTGCATTCGATCATTGATCATTGATTGACGCATTGCTTCACGTTCTTCGCCAGAAAGCATCGTGGTCATTTCATATGAAAAGTCATAAATAGTCAAAAATGCGGTGATTTCTCCACCTGTACGGCGTGCAAGTTCAATTGAACGTTTTAGCGCTTTCTGATCGTCAGTCGTTGGATCAATAACGGTTAGTATTTTTTTATAATTTTCCATAAAGTTTACCCGATAACTTATTGTTATCTTAACAATAGACCATATTTGTTATTTTTTATTTGCTTTAAATCAACTTTTTATTGCAAATTATACAGACGGATAAATTTAGACAAAAAAAATGCTTAATATTAAAAATATTAAGCATTTGATGTACGTTTATATATTTGATTAAAGTGTAGCGCACTCATTAAGTTTATCGACATCGATAATAGTAATGAGCTTACCTTCAACACCAATTAAACCATTTTTTTGAAAACGATTTAATAATCGACTAATTGTTTCTACGGTCAATCCAATATAATTACCAATATCACTTCGAGTCATGGTTAAGCGAAAGTCAGAAGCTGAAAGTCCTCGAGCATGATAACGGCTACTTAAGGTCGATATAAAAGTTGCTAAGCGCTGCTCTGCATTTTTACGATTAAGCAAAGTAAGCATTTCTTGATCTGAGCGGATTTCAGAGCTCATCATACGAAGAATTTGCTTTTTTAATTTAGGCATTGTGTTAGATAAAGCATCCAATGTATTGTATGGAATTTCACATACCATGGATGTTTCTAGTGCCTTAGCAAAGCTAGGGTGCTCTGCATCTGCAATAGCATCAAAACCTAACAAGTCCCCAGCAAGATGAAAGCCAGTAATTTGTTCTTCACCTTGTGCATTGACTGTGAATGTTTTAAATGTTCCAGATCTGATGGCATACAAAAGATTGCATTGCATCACCATCTTGAAATATTTGTTCGCCTTTATGAATAGGTCGTTTTCGGTCAATAATGTTATCAAGCGTATCAAGTTCAACAGCATTTAATGAGAATGGTAAACATAGCTCACTGATACTGCAGTTTTGACAATGAATGTGTTTCGATACGGAACATGGCTTATTGGACATATTGACCTGATTGTTAGCTTTATCTTTAGTTGTATGGATGATATTAAAACAGCTGTTGATATGCAATCGCTAAACTGTATATTCCATACATAATAATAACTAAAGCCATGAGTTTTTTAAATTTAATATTAGTTAACAGTGATTTTATTCCAAAAGAACCTAATGAAATACTCAATAATGCAGGTAATGTACCCAAACCAAAACTCATCATTATAAGAGCACCAGTTAGTGCATCTCCGCTAGCTAATGACCAAGTTAACGTTGAATAAACCAGCCCGCAAGGAAGCCAACCCCAAATAGAACCAAGCGCTAAAGCTTGTTTAGCGTTATTCACAGGAATAAATTTTTTGCTCAATGGCGATAAATAGCGCCACAGTACTTTACCAAACTTTTCAACTTTCGATAGCCACATTAACCATTGACCAAGATACAACCCAAGTAATATTAAAAATATTGCGGCGAATATTCTTAAAAAACCTAAAGGAACACCAATGTTTTTTGCTGCAATAGAACTACTAAAACCAACGATTGCCCCAATGAGTGAATAAGAAAAAATACGACCAATATTATAAGCAGTAACCAGTTTAAACTGATCACTTGCTTTACTTTGTGGCGATAATGCAGACGTAAGCATAGTGGTTATTCCGCCACACATACCAATGCAATGGCCAGACCCCAATAACCCAATAATAAAAGCTGATAAGTAATCAATACTAAGCATATGAATTATTTGGTATCCGCATTATTGTGTTTATTTTTCTTCTGGTTAATTTTGTAGAGTGAATTTTCGTTATCGATACTATCTTTATCATCAAACAATATACTCATACCTTGTTTTTCTAGGTCTTCAAATTGTTCAGTTTTTACTGCCCAGAAAAATAGGTAGATAGCTATCGAGGTAAGTATTATGGCAATAGGGATCAAAATATAAATAATACTCATTTTTTTATGCTCTATTTAAGTGTTTAGTTTATTTTTTTAGTAATCGTAAAGAATTGGTTATTACTAATATTGAACTAGCTGACATGCCAATAACCGCCATATAGGGAGTAATATAACCGGTTACAGCAAGTGGCAATACGATAGCATTATAACCAAATGCCCAAAAATAATTTTGCCAAATAATACGACGTGTTTTATAGGCAACACGTTTAAGCGTTATTATCGATTTTAAACGATTATTCAATAAAATAACATCGGCACCACTTTTTGCTATATCTGTGCCACTGCCCATAGCGATAGATACGTGAGCAGCTCCAAATACGGGGGTGTCATTAACACCATCGCCTATCATTGCCACCGTTGAATTGCTGTTTATTTGTTGTTGTTTAATCAACAACATTTTATCTTCTGCAGTTAATGAACAGTGGACTTCATCTAATTTTAATGATGCTTGAACCCTCTCACAACCCGAAGCGTTATCACCTGATAACATCATGGTATAAATATT
The DNA here is from genome assembly GCA_913020705.1 of uncultured Colwellia sp. Next base: position 984 of record CAJWBY010000121.1, on the reverse strand, counting down.
ATTTTGCTTTAAGTCTTTTAGTACTAGTTCAGCGTCTGGGCGAACGTCATCAGATAAATAGAAAGCGGCAATCATTCTATCATCTTCAAATAATAGGCATGAAGCTTTTTCAAATTCAATTAGCTGTTTTGTGTCATTTATTAACCATGCTGGTTTGCCAATTTTATAGTTTTTTCCATTCACTATCCCGCTAATACCAAATCCAGATTTAATTTCTACTTTTTTTGTTTGATATGAATAATCCCGATATAAACCAAAAGGTTTTGCTAAAGGATGTTCTGAATAAGATTCAAGAGCAGCAGCAATTGCTAACGTTTGTTGTTCAGTTATTGGTGTGTTTTCATCTGGAAAAATTTGTGTTGTTGTAATTGAAAAATCACCTGATGTTAACGTGCCTGTTTTATCAAAGGCGATTGTTGTTATTTTTGGTAATGTTTCCATGACATGAGCTGACTTTATCATTATGCCTTCACGGTTTAAGTGTGTTGTCGCACAAGTCAACGCAGTTGGAGTAGCAAGAGATAACGCACAAGGGCAGGTGGCAACCAAAACTGATAGGGTTATCCAAAATGCTTCTTCAGGCAAATAGTGGTGCCAATATAGAGCGGTTCCTATAGCAGTCAGCAAAATAATTGCCACAAAGTATTGTGCTATTTTATCAGATAATTTAGCGAGTTTTGGTTTGTGTGCTTGAGATGATTCACTTAATCGAATGAGCTGACTTAAAAATGAATGCTCACTCGCATGTTTCACTTCAACGTTAAGGTTACCGTCTCCATTGACCGTACCAGAAAACACTTTATCGCCCACTCCTTTATTTAAGGGGAGTTGTTCGCCTGACAACATCGACTCGTTAAGCTGACTGTTGCCTGAAATAATTATTCCATCTGCAGGTACAATTTCTCCTGGTTTTATTAATACAATATCAAAAGGGCAGAGTTTTTTGGCCGGGAGTAATTGTTCTTTATTAATACCATTTTCTTT
>CAJWBY010000120.1 GCA_913020705.1 uncultured Colwellia sp. | reverse complement strand
GCATCATTCAATGTTGGATCTAATCCATACTGAGCTTCCCAGCCATCAGGAATACCATCACCATCACTATCTGAATGATTTGGATTCGTGCCTAAATCAGCTTCTTGTTGATTGCTTAAACCATCGCCATCACTATCACCCTCTGTAACAACAGACTCTTCAGGCGTAGAATCGACAAAAGATTTAACCGTCGCACAGCTAGCTGTACTGCCACCATTTACACCGCTACAACTCCATAACCATGGATTAGCACCCACTAATGTGCTACTCGTACCACTAGCACACAAATTAGTCGTTGGTTGAGTTGTTAATGTTGCACCATTATTACTTCCACAAGCACCATTTACACTATCATCAACGATAACTTCAGGTTCAACCGTAGCACAAGTAGCTGTGCTGCCACCATTTATACCGCTACAACTCCATAACCATGGATTAGCACCTACTAATGCACTACTCGTACCGCTAGTACATAAATTAGTCGTGGGTTGGGTTGTTAGCGTTGCACCATTATTACTCCCACAAACACCATTTACACTATCATCAACGATGACTTCAGGTTTAACCGTAGAACACGTTGCGGCACTACCGCCATTTGAACCACTACAACTCCATAACCAAGGATTAGCACCCACTAATGCCGTACTGGTACCGCGAGTACATAAATTAGTCGTGGGTTGGGTTGTCAATGTTGCACCATTATTACTACCACAAGAGCCGTTAATTACAGTCGTGGTTGTCTCATTATCTCCAAAATTTAAATAACTTCGTGTCAATATTCCACCAGCAGTATTAGCTCCCCAACAGGAAACTCCGTTATCATCTAAGGCACAAATATGATCTTTCCCTGCATTAATTTTACGAGGATTAACTAAATTTAAAATAGTATTCTGTCCGCCAATATTTTTACCCCAGCAAATAACCCCGTAATCATCTAACGCACAACTATAAGCATTGCCGACGCCAATTTGAGTTGGATTTAATAAAGTCGGTGCTGTTGTTTGACCGTTACTGTTACTCCCCCAACAAACCGCACCACTATCATCTAAGGCACAGGTATGGTTAGTACCTGCAGTCACCTGTGTTGGATTGGATAATGTAGGCACTGTACTCTCACCATACCCATCATGTCCCCAACATTGAACGCCATTATCATCTAAGGCACAGGTATGTCTATCACCTGCAGTCACCTGTGTTGGATTAGATAACGTAGGCACTGTACTTTGACCGTACCCATTATATCCCCAGCATTTAACGCCATTATCATCTAACGCACAGGTATGGTTATCACCTGTAATGACCTGTGTTGGGTTAGATAACGTGGGCACTTCCGTCTGTCCAAAATTATTTTTACCCCAGCAACTCACCCCCACGTCATCTAATACACAAGTAAAGCCATTACCACTCGCCGTTACATCGTATGCCATGGCTTTAAATGACAGTAAAAAGAGCATCATTACGCTCAATCCCCACTTCACTAAACTATCTCGTTTCATAATATAAATTCCATATATTTATTAATATCATTAATTTTATCATACTCTTATAGCTACTATCTAAACCAAATCAACTACCACTCCGAATCAAGCTGGATGCTTAAATCAAACTCTGGGTAAAAAGTTAGGAAGGTACCAAAACTGTCATAATGATTTTAAAACCTATGCGAAAAACATTTGTTTTTCGCATAGGGTGAATAGCAGACCAATATAGCTATAAAATCGTTCAAATAACGTACTAAAGGCTATCTAATAATAAATTAACAACTAATTTCCTAATATATCTGCATAAATAATACTACCATCTATAGTGGCGTAATAACTGCCTTTTTCCCCAATGGATGGATCAGGTAAAAATGATGGAGTTAATTTAAAAGTTGCTTCTCTAGCAGATACGGTTGAACTCAAACTCATCCCTTTTATAACAATAATATATTCATTAATGGTTGTATAAATATTTCCAATATAAGAAGAAGTGGAAGCGCTACTCATGCGACTTAAGTTAATACTAAAACTTTCTATATTAATATCATCTGACGCATCCTCTATCGAATTATCATCAATATTAATAAACCTAGTCTCACCAGCATCAAGTGAGTTACTATCTCCTAAATTATTAGTATTAGCAATTAAAGCAGATGAATATTTAGTACACACAGTACTCTCTTCACCAAAGGTTTTACAAGCACTCTTATTCTTAAAGAATACCCTTGCATAGCTAATCTCATTTGAATTTAAATCAGAAATCTTATCTTCAATAATAAGCTTATACTGATTTATTTTACTTCCATCATCAATTGTAAAGTTACCGCCACCTTCAAACCCTTGAGTCTCTGCTACAATCTGACTACCTGTATAAGTATGGCTATTAATTAACTGCTTTGAAGCATTAAACAAGTCAACATCAATTATTGCATCTACAGGATCACTATAAGAGGCTAACTCAACACGAACACCTAAATCATTATTACTATCAAATTTAATATCAGCTCCAATTACTAAAGGAGCAAGTGTAAGACTTACTTTATCTCTCTCAGGTAACTCTAACTCTGTAGTAGTATTAATTCCACAATCACTTGGGTTATCAATACAAATCTGTTTCCCTTGTTCAATAGTATTATCTATGTCTATTTGACTAGAAAAATCACATTCCTCATGTAATGAAGTCGTTGGAGTAACTCCAGATTTTACTAATAAAAAGTCTCCACCATCTCCTCCAACACTATACCATGTACCAACCACCTCATCATTAGAAATGAATACTCCTGTCTGAGTAGCATTATAATTACTACCATCTGGACGATGACCACTTTGAAGTAAATCCAATACTAATCCTTCAGTGGATGATGAAGAATATAATTTACCTGTAAAAATAGAATCATTACTGGGAAGATTATTATAATTTCCATTTATAGTACTATCAGAAACTGTCAGGTTTAATGTATAACTACTATGCACATCATCCATACAGCCATTAACCCCTATATCTCTATAAATTTTCCAATCTCCACCTGAAAAACTAAATTCAGCTCGTACGTTATTTATATTTATTAAGATTAATGAGTAAGCTAATACTCTTAACATTTTATTCATATCCTTGATCCCCCTTTTAATTAATATTACAAAATCTTATTTCAAAATTACTAATATAGGTATTATTTCGCTATTATTATAATAGCTACACCACACATATATAATGCTACCTTACCTTGATAAAGTTGAAATCGATACATTACTGATACTATAACTTAAATTAACTTCTAATACTTTTAGAAGCCCTTAATACTTCCAAGACCTAGTAATTGAAAGTACACACATACTTATACACGGGAGTGTAACAGAATTACAATGGATTTCTAACGCACTTTGTTTGTTTATCTCATAAAAAATATTTGAACCTGCTCTTCCAGAACCAGCAATTCCCGCAATTATCTTTACAAGTAATTGATAATATTAACGGCTCTTAAACAGCCTTTATCGTCCACTTAAACGTAATTATCATTCATCAAGTGAATCCTTACTAAGTGAATCCTTACTTATTTTTAGGCTCGCTATTTATTCTGCCGCTAACGATTATTTTTCTTATATAAAACTGTTCATAGCGGCAGAATATTCAATTTTTGCTTTCAAACGATTTTCGACATATGTCACTACTTGTTTATTTTCTACAATTTTATAACCTCGTACTGCATTTTCCCTTCCCACCTGTTCTAAGCTATAACCCATTTTAATAAGTAAATTTTTTAGCTTAATGATCGGTCGCCTTACATCTCTAAAATTACCTAGCCTGTTAATGTTGAGTTCAGCATGGTTAGCACGGAGGTAATCCATTTCATCGTTAATATCAAAGTGATTAAATGACCTATCTTCAAATTTTTCAATAATGCCCTTCATAAACAAAGCACGACTAGAAATGCCGTTTGTTTCGCCTTGTGTTCGCTTGTATTCATCGTATTCAATAGCTTGTGTCGTAACCATACTGGCATGAATTAACTCATAGTTTTGTATAGCTTGTAGACCTTGTTGCTTGTAGAACTTAATATCATCTTTAGTGATGCTATGATCAGTGTTACCTGACATTTCTTCCACTAAAAATTTATCTAAACTATCACGTTCTGACTGGTTGTCAGGGATATTACGTTTTAGTTTCAATCCTTCTTCTCGAGTAACAGGTTGAGCATTGTAAATACGCTCTACCTCTTTGTCTAGGGTCAATGTGGCTAACCCTTTAATCTTATGGATATGTTGATTATCCATAATTGAATAACCTTTAATTTGTGCAAGAATTAGAAATTCTTGACGAAAATTATTCAATGATTTATTGGTATTAGAGGTTATTTCAGCTCGTTGAAATGCCATAGGATGTATATCAAGAATATGCCCATCAACAATACGAGAATTTTTTAAATCTTCACCATCAATTAATTTATTAACATCGGTTTCTCTGGTTTTCTTATGCCCTTTTTTGAAGGCAACTCTAATATCTTTAACCGTTCTAATACGTCCAATAGATTGGAGCATTTCATTAGCAGGAATGACGTTAGAGAATAATCCATACACAACATCAAAATGATTATGAGTGATGCTAATACCTGAACTAATCACAGGGGTGCTAATAATTAAACGGTATTTTTTAGATTCTTCTTGAGGGTTTTCTAAGAATTTTTTTTGTCGAGGATCACCCTTATTGTCTCCTGTAATAATCAGTGTTTCATTGGGTTCAATACTTAATAACTCACCCATTTCTTTTGCTAATTCTTCTAAGCCAATAAAGGTTTTATTGACTTGGATTTTAGAATCACTGGTAATCCAAATATTGTGATTATTGCGTAGCTGATCATTAGCATCATCTATGATGGACTCATTATCTTGAAACACGGTGATATTTTTATTATGTTCCATGTTATCGGCTTGAATCACTTCAATGCTTTTATTGGTATTTTCTTTTAACCATTTTAGACTGAAATCATTAAAATCAGCATCCGCTAAAATGACTGTATCAGCGTTGTTAATGGCTTCAATCAACACTTCTTGTACTTTAATACGATTTTCAACTGACCCAATGCTAATAAACTCTAACATTTGTCTAAACTCATCTAATAAAAGTAGCTTAGTCTTAACAATATTGTGTGACGGAATAGAATTAACACAAACAGAAAGTTGTTCACTGTATTGACCAAAATTAACGTTAATGTCTTTGTAATAATCAAGCCCTAACCGCTTTGCTCCCCCACTGGCTAAAGATACCCTAGGACACACATAAACTATCTGAGAATCGCCTTTATCACTGTTATTTTTTATGTATTCACTCACAATATACATGACTTCAGTTTTACCTGATCCCATGCCTCTTACATCAACATAAATTTTGTTTTCATTAATAATATGAGCGGCAATTTCTTGATTGGTTTTATCTGACATATCGATATAACCAATGCCTTCAATTTTTGTGACAGCATGACGTTTATAAATATCAGCTAAGACATAATTTTTAAACATTCGCTTAATGGTTTGACGAATATGTTGTTTAGAGACAGTACGAGACTCTGTATAGATTATAAGCTGTGTAGACATTTGTTTAAATTGCTTAACAGTCGCTATGTTTTGAGCAATATAGTAACAAGCCTTATTTAAGGCTTTAGAGAATTGTTGCTGAGGAGCCAATTTGACTGAATAGCAATAATATTCAAAATGAGTAAGATTTTTAAAAATTTTGTTAGATGCTAATTGTTTTTTGAGTTCATCTGCCCCTTGTTCAACAAGCACATCATTAAAATCACATTTTTTATTGTTGAGTTCAGGGTAAACAACACTTGCTCCGTAAGTATGGGCAAGTTTTAGAGCAGAAAATAATCCCACATTGCCTTCATTAGTCTTACTGTCTTTAATGTCATTATCCGCTAGGATTCGAATATTAATGCTTTTAAACACTTCACAGACATGTTTTAGATTATGGTTATCTAAGGCAATCGCTGATATTTTGCCTGTTTGAATATAGCAGCTTAAAACAGTTGCTAATCCTTCTCCTATATCTACTTGATTGCTATTTTCTGAAATATCACCAATTAACGCATAGCTACCATTCTTGCTATTAGGTAAAAAGATGTAGTCTTTGTCTCTGAACACCTCATTTCTTGTATCATAAAAAGGCTTATCATAAATTTTTTGATACCCAACCACTTTATTTTTATTATTCTGTAAGGCATAAGCTATGTATTGACCTCTATCATCATAGCCACGCTTGATAGTGAAGCTATCAGGTATATCCTTAAAGCTGATGTGTTTACGTTCTAGGTAGGGGCTTTCTGTGGCAATTTCTAATGTTTGAAAATAACGATGAAATTGATTGAAGCGATTAATTTTATATTTATCTTCATTTGCTTTTTGAAAAACATCTTGATCTGCTTGAGCTTCAGCGTTGTTAGTGACTAACTCAGTTAAAGGTTGTTTATCTTTACGCTTGGTAGGGAAGAACTCAGTTTGTTTAGGTAAATAATGAAAGCCATTAAAGGTGTTATTGATGCCACCATGCTTAAAGGTACTGAAATGAACAACAGGGTATTCTTGTCCATTATGAGTGGTTTTGATATTAACCCATATCGTTACTTTGCCTTTATACTTAGGCTCTAAATGAATATTATTTTTAATGGTGGTGCTGTAATGATTAACATAAGGAAGTGCCTTATCCCAATCAATACCACATTCAGCAGCAAGGTAAGATAGTTCAGCATGCTCATTATATAAAATATCCATTGCACTAAGACGGCAATCAGTGCCTTGAGTAGTCTTAATGTGTCTATTTTTCAATAAAAAATCAAATAGTGAATTTGACGATGATTTTTCAGGTAAGTTATTGTTATTAAATTTATTTTTTTGATTGTAGTGAGTCGTATTCATATCGTTAGTGTCGATTTGAATAGAAATAATCAATATTCTTAGGGAAGAATTTCAGCTTTTAACGATTAATTTTGTTAAAATTTTTACCGAAACAAACTAATTTATTGAAAATTTCTATAATCTAAATCTATTTATTTGTTGAGCGTTTTAAGAATTGTCTTCGAAAACTTTGTATCTTAAAATCGCTATGGAATTTTTAAAAAGAGCTACTATTTATAGTGGCTTTTTTTATGCCTACTGTTTAATTTTGCTAAACATCATGATGAATCTTATCAAAAATAACTTATTTTATTCAATTTATTATTTTAAAATAAATAGTTATATATAAATATTATACTTGTTTATCAAATAGTTATAGTGGTATTTCTACCTTTTAGATAGCTTGAAAATAATGTTAATTTTTTAGATGGGTAAAAATTTTATCGGCAAGCAGTGCCAGATAATTTACGCTACTTGAACTCCCTAATACCTACAGACATCATAAATGAACCATCCTTAAAGAGATGAGGAGATCGTTCAGGGTCGTAGCTATTCACACCATTCACTTGTTTAGTGCTTTTTTTAAAGAAGCTACCCACATTCGTTCCTGTTCTACGTTTAAATTCATTAATAAAATTATCCTTACTAGAGTAGGTTTCAACATTCTCTATAGTGACTTGATTTTCATCGAAGCTAATTTTTGCTAATGCTACCCAGTATGAATATTTATCATTGTGAGCAAGGTGAGTTGTAATCACTTGCCCTTGATTATCAGTAATCACACATTTTGCTTTATAAGAATAGAAGCTACCAATACCATTGCTGACTGCACTGTAAGCTGCTATTAGAGCATATTTAATTTTATCAGGGCGTATTAACTCTACAACCTCTTCCCCTGCTGCTTGGCTATCGCCCATTAATTTAATAAAGGGAGCAGAATCAAGACTACCTAGTTGTCGATAATACACTTTATCTTCTTTTCCTGAATCATCAACATAAAAGCAGTATAAATCAAGATCAGCGTTGGTTGTCCATTTCAATGAAGCTGTTACCTTTGCACCTTTAGTCAATGAGATGGTTGTTTTCTCACCTTTTTTCTCAAGATTAATAGGACTTGAGAGTTTAGGTATAACTGTTTTGCTTAGATTTGAAGTAACATCAGTGTTTAATACAGTATTCTCAGCAGTAGATGAGCTATCTTGATCATTTTCACCCTCTCCTATGTCAACACCATATAATTCTGCTAGAGGCTGTAAGCCACCGTTAAAACCTTGCCCTACTGCTCTAAATTTCCATTCATCGTTTCTACGGTAGAGTTCACCAATAATCAAAGCAGTTTCACTGTTTTGATGAGTGTCCATGCTGAAAGAAGCAATAGTGTTTTGGTTATTGAGAATATTTAAGGTAATTCCAGAGACTTGTTTAAATGACTGCTGTTTAGTCACCCCATCACTGATTGTTAGGGTGAAGACTATTTTAGTGATGGACTCAGGAACTTTAGAAAGGATGACTTCTGTTTCAGAAGATTGTGGATTGTAAGCAACACCAATATCAGACCTATTGGGATTGTTAAAAAATATGAAGTATTCATCATCAGCTACCTTGTTAGTAGCATTGAGTAAAAATACACTGGTATCTATGACTAGGTTGTTAGGTTTGTTACCATGTTCTAATACAATTTTTAATTGTTTTGATTGAATAACAGTATTTTGTCCAAGACTCAGTTGCATAAAATTAACTCATTTAAATTAAGTTTTAATTATAGCTTTGTTATTCATAAAGGTAAAGTATTTTAAATACAAAAAGTTAATATTTATCTAAAATCTCAATTTTATTGATCATTGATCATTGATCATTAATTATTGACCTAGCATCACTATTTTCATAATCACTAAGTTTCTTAATAATAAAATTTGATATTTTTTCCTCAATATCGCCTGTTGATTGAGTAAATTTATCTATTAATATTTTAATATTTGGTACTCCATTATCATCAACGAGGATGGGAGTCATTTTGTATTCCCTTTCAATAGTTTCACCATCATCTATACCAAAGTGTTTAAATCCATTTTGACTAGACCAAGTGAGAACCTTTTCATTTTTATGTTTTTCATAGCATAAATGAAAAATTTGAATAACATTTGGTTTAGATTCCCAGATGATGAGATCAAAGTAATTATTAGCAAACCAACGTTTGTTTGGTTCCCCAGTGTGTTGTCTAACTTTTCTATATTCTTTTAACATTATTGATTTCCTGTAATGTATAGTATTCAATTTCATTATTAGATTATTCATCCTCAATTTCTAAGAATATTTGAGGTGGATTCACTTGAATGAGTTGAAATTTATATATTTTATTTAAACTCTAGCGTTATGAACCCTTTTAGTCAGCTTTGAAGAGTTTGAATTAGAGAGTATTTGTTAAATAAATGTTAGTTGAGTAATATCAATTATTTACAAGTTAGACAACTATTCTTAATTATTCTCTTGAAGAGTCTTAATTTCAGAACAATGAGATAATTATTTGGAAAGTATAGCTATGTCATCAAAGCTATTTGATGATATAACATGAATAAACATGAGTAGAGGGTAGTATTATTAGAATAGTTGATGTAGCTACCATACGAGTTTGATAGAGCTATTAGAGCTGTAGAGGTTGTTATAGAAGCTATGTAGGAAGTATTGAGTTAGTTTATTATTAAAAAGTTATTAACAATTAAAGTGGGGGCTGTTGTTGTTTAATAGTTTCATACCTTTCATCAAAAGTTAGGTCTAAAAAAGTTAGGTCTAAATAGTAACCACGTTCTTCATCTTGTTTCTTTTTAAATTCCTTAATTAAAATACGATATTCTTCTTTAATTTCTAATCTAAAATCTTTTATAATACCACTGTGTGAATAAAATTGTTTTCCTTTTATTATATCCAGTAATTTTATTAATTTTCCACTATTAGAATACAATGAGTTAAATTTTACTTTTTTAATGCAATAAAAATATACATTAGGTAGCTCATTTAACGTAACTGTTCTAATATCAACAGACGCTTTGTTAGATCCATGATTAAGTGATTTATCATAACTTATAATATCAAACCATGCTTTTTCTAGCATAGTGTGAGTAATTGAACCGTGGGAAGCTATGCTAGGTTTCATAAACATAATAATGTGTAAGTGATTGCCTATTAATAGCTCTTCACCTTTTAGTGTGTTGAATAATACATGATGATAAACACTTGCCCCTAACATCATATTTTCAAATGTAATACAAATATTGTTGTTTTTATACATTTTTGTTTTTAACAATTTATAGTAACATTTTTTCAAATACTTCTTATCGTCAATGAAATTATCAATATAAACCTTAGGTATTTTAAGGGTTACTAATTTAACAATAGGCATTACTTCTAAATTATTTAATTTTTTTATTAATTGAAAAGATTGAGAGAATACTATTCTTGATTTTTGATAATCACACCTTGAACAATACCATTTCCCACAACTATTCATTTTAGACACTATTTTATTATCGATAACTCTAGTGGAATCAATACATAATTTTAATTTTTTTATGTCTGGTATATATAAATCACCTTGACTATAAAGTATTTTTCTTATTATTTTTGATTGATGCTTTAATTCTTCAAAAACTTCTTTAGCATTATAAGTCATTAGTTTTACCTATTATTTATTAGTTTGAATAATTTTCCCTTCAACTGGGAAGGCTTACTAATAAAAAATAAGCTTTTTTTTAACGTCAAATAGCTATTTTCAATAATTTTGATAGAAAAATTTTAAATATTAACCCTCCACCGTTATAGGGGGTTAAACCCCCTAGTGGCGGTCTAAAATTAGTCACTTTTTTTACTTTTTTTAAAAATATTTTTTAAACTCTTGTAGAGGGATTTAAAGGGTTCTTATTTTAATAGCAATATGATATGAATGAACATGACTCAATTACACGCAACCCCTTATGACACTAGTTCAAATGGTTTTTACTTTGATAGCTATGAGCAATATATAGAAAAATCTAACAGACTACATAATAGCTATGGTCAACCTGTTGAAGAATTTGAAATTCAATTTATTGATGGTAATTTGTACCAACTCTTTGATGCTTGCTGTATCAACCAATGTAATTTAAAGATTTGGTTTGAAAGAGTGGAATCCTTATCAACTGAACAACAAATTAAACTTTGCTATCGTTGTGAAGTATTAGGTGATACCTTGATACAAGGACTTGATAAACTGGATGACGAAGGAGAATTAAGCGATAGTAGCTTGATGGAGTACATCTATAATTATGTTGATGATATAGATTTATTTGATAATGCAAATATTGTTGTGCAACGTTACTTTGACTATGAGGCTTATGCACAAGATTTAGTAATCAATGGTGAGATTGATAAATTTAGCTATCAAAATACAAATTATGTCTGTTTTGGATTCTAATTAATACATAAAATTGAGAAATAAATGATTAAAAATAATATAAGTCAATGTTATTAAATATATTTTTTATAATATTAGCTATTTATTAATTTTTTTTTAACAACAATTAATATGGGTTGTAAATGCCCGTTTATAACCCTTTTAAAAATTCATTAGAGGTTCAATTTATGCAAGCCATTAGCTACACAAGAGTGTCTACAAGGGAACAAGGGAAATCTGGTTTGGGGTTACAAGCTCAGTTGAATGATATTGAGGTATTTTGTAAAAATGAAGAGATTACGCTTATAAAAGCATTCTCAGAGGTTGAAACAGGGAAAGGTGTGGATGCTTTGACTAAACGTCCTGTATTAGCTGAAGCACTAGCGTTAGCCAAAAAGGAAAATTGCTATTTGATTGTTAGCAAATTAGATAGGTTAGGACGAGATGTTGCTTTTATATCAGGATTAATGGCTAAAAAAGTAAATTTTATTGTGGCTCAGTTGGGAAAAGATGCTGACCCTTTTACTCTACATCTTTATGCTGCACTTTCAGAAAAAGAACGGGAATTGATTAGTCAGAGAACCTCAGCCGCTTTACAAGCGTTAAAAAGCAATGGGGTTAAGCTTGGTAACCCTACGAACTTAAATGAAGCTAGACGGCTTAGTAATATCACTAACAGTCGGTTAGCAAAGGAGTTTGCTAATAATGTACTGGGTGTTATTAATAGCTACAGGGATAAAGGATTATCTATGTCTGCTGTAGCAACTGAACTTAATAAAATTGGTGTAAACACTAGGCGAGGTGGCAAATGGTATGCCGCCACTGTTTCTAATGTGCTAAAAATAAGTAAGTCCAAATAGCTAGGATTGTTCATATTCTCGGTTCTCTGTGAGCTACGGCTGAAACACACATAATTCAGAAATTTTCATTAAAAGTGAGTTCATCATAATTTTATTAAAGCATTTTATGACTAAAAATTTAATTTAAATCGCAGTAAGAACATCATAAATTAATCAAATTAAAATAAAATTAATTTAAAATTAGCAGCTTGTATTAATCAAAAAATTAATATGTTTACTTTATTAAAGTCAATATATTAATAATATATTTTTATAGAAATAATGTAAAATATTTTAGTGGATGTTAGAGTTAATCATCCCTATAGAGTGTTTTCATCAGCAGCGAAGTAATGGATGAATTTTAGAGGGCATTAACCCTATGGAACTTGAATGACGTTTGGTTAATTGCACCCTACGTTCTGTTGAAGAATTTGAGGTGGTGGCTATAAATTTCAATCTAAAGTTTTGTGAGATAATTAAAAAATACCATGAGGAAAAAACCGAAAATATTCAAGACATTTTCCTTAGCAGCCTATCTAATGCAATTGGTCGTATTTTTTGAGCAATATCAATCTGCAACTTATTTGAAAGACAAGTGACCACCAATGTTTTTTGAGAAATTAACTAACATTAGTGCGTAAATAGGTAAAGTCACTCTATGGATGGGGTTTATCAAAGGTATTATGAGATAATTATTTTGTTTGAATTGACTTTTCTTATCTGTATGTTAGATCATGCAAGAAGATATGGCAGGAAATATCTTAACTCATTAAGTGGCATAATTTTGTGCCTATAAAAGTATTCACACATCAGTTCGGCAATCAGCTTGAGTACGCACAAGGGGTAGCAGTATGAGCAGTATAAGTAAAATAGACTATGCCATGTTAGCAGCGGCTAAGATAATCTACGATAGGGCAGACGATGCAGGCTTATGCACTAAAGCCTATGCGCATGAGTTTGACTCTGTAGGCAATGAGACACTAACAGCGCGATTAGCTAAAAAGGGGTATATTGAGGTTGAGAAAAACCCTGTGCGTAGTGGTGAGGCTTACAGGTGGCTACAAATGGGGCTTAGACCCTACCAAGTGTACATTAAGCAACAAGTAAGAGCAGCTAAAGACGACTTTCTGATTTTATCCATGCCTACAGGTACAGGCAAGACCAGAACGGCTATGGCATTGATACAAGAGTTTGATAAAACGCTATTCATCACACCACGTATTAATCTGAGCCATCAAACGAAAGCTGTATTTGAAAGTGAAATTGATTCGATTGGCATTATGCAGGGAAGTAATTCGGCTAACTTGGATGCAGATCACATTGTCTGCAACCTTCAAACCCTACAGAACAGAGTCAAAGACACGAGCAAGACAGACTTGACGTTTTATGACTGTGCTGTGTTCGATGAGATTCATTACTCCTACGAACAAATCATTAAATTAATTCCCTTGCTGAATGTGGGGCGGGTGATCGGTTTAACTGGGACACCATTCAATTCTAATGGTACGCCACTTCATAGCGCAAAAATTATAGAGCCGTTTAATATCCACTGGTTTATTAATGAAGGCTATTTAGCCCCCGTTAAATGTCTGCAATCAATTTTAGTGGATGATACTAAGCTTAAGACATCAAAGTCAGAAGCTGGGTTCACAAATCAAAGTATTGAAAGTGTGACCAGTGGTGAAATGTTTAATGCGGGTGTGATTAATGCGACAACTGAAAGCATCAAAGGGCAGTGCATCGTATTTGCCTCAAGTATCAATCATTGCGAATTACTGGCAACGGGCTATAAGGATGCAGGGTTTGAGTGCCTTGTATTACATTCGGACATTAAAACCCCACTTGAAGTGCTGAAGCAATTTAAAGAAAAGCAGGTGCAATTACTCATCACGGTCAATATGGTGAGTTTCGGCACAGACATCCCTGAAGTAGAAACAGCAGTTATCGCACGCCCCATAGGCTCAAAATCATTATATCGGCAGATAGTAGGGCGCATACTCAGAACATCCCCCGATAAAGACAGCGCGTTATTGTTGGATTGTGGTGGTAACGTAAAAAGGCTTGGACATCCATTAGCCACAGTCAGACCCCCAGAAAAAAAGCAAAGCAAAATCAAGCATCAATGTAGAGCGTGTGGCGTTGAGAAACCACCGTATTTATTTAGCTTTACGCAGCAGTTTAATATTGTGACACGGGTTTATAAATGCGTCGTGTGTGGCGATACCACCGAGGGCGTGAAGGAACTAGAAACAATCGAATGTGGCGAATGTAATCAATATCATTTAACGGATAAAGTGGTTATTAGGGATAACAAAGAGGTGTTAATTTGTGACTGCGGCATCACCACGATAATTAGGGAACTGGACGAACTCAAGTTAGTGTTCAATGATGAAAGCCTGTTAGATATGAAGCTAAGGCATTACATTAATTGCAATAAGCTTAGTGAAGCATCTAAAAATACGACAATAATATTAAGTTACTTAACAGTCGCGGATATAAAAGAGATTTTGCTTGAGATAGAAACAACGAGTATTGAAGATGTTGCAAGGAATATACAGCGAAAGATGGTAAGGGCTGAAAAGGCTATAGAGGCGGATAAAGCACAGGCTGAAGCAGACTATCTGAACCAGTGTGAGCAAGAATTGATTAGAAAATATAAGCCAGTGAAAGAGGATAGTGTCAAGGTGGCATTAAGGAATCATAGCCGCCATTTCACTAGAAAAGGCTTGGGTGGTTTGAGTGAGGAGCAAATTGAACGTATAAGCAGTGATTATCACAAATCAGAACTAACTAACTTAAACCAGAGAGTTAAGCGGAGGATCGAGAATATTGAAGCTAACGAGCAGTCACTCACTATGCTGGTTAATTTTATTCCATACATCGAGAGTCATCAGTCTCCGTAATTCGCTCATCCTGCAACAAAACAAACGAGCTACGTTAAAGTTTGTTTGTTACCTGAGTAACTATGAAATTAAACAAGGGACACTAAAGTTCCATAGGAATTTCATGAATGTTATAGCTGATGAGACGTGAGCTAGATTATCGTCTTCCCAAATTTAACGGGTTTATATGCTTAATT
>CAJWBY010000119.1 GCA_913020705.1 uncultured Colwellia sp. | reverse complement strand
CTGTAACGCAACACGTTTTTCAGTCTCAACTTGACGTACTTCCTCGAGTTGACGATGAAGTACCTCTATGTCATTTCGAACTTTTTCGACGCTACTATCGAGTTGGGTCGAAACTTCAGCGATTAATTCCCGAAGTGTATTTCGCCAGCTCAATCGAAACGTTAAAGATTCTTGCTCGTAGTTCAGTTTCTCAACATCGTCAGCCGCCAACACAGTACTTACATGTCGGAAGCGATCACGATCCTCAACAAATTTCCTCGCCTTGCCTGCCTGCATTTTCAGACTGCGAATTCTTCTCTCAATTTCAGAGAGCTGATCCGTCACCCGAGTCAATTCACGCTCTGACCGGTCGAGTCGATTGATTGTTTCAGATCTCTGTTTACGAAAACTAGAGATTCCAGCGGCTTCCTCGAAAATTTTGCGGCGTTCTTGAGCATTGGCATTCAGGATCTATGACCGCGAGAGTACCTGAACTGCATAAAGCATTTCCTGATGCGGTGTTATTTATTCACCCTGATGATGCTAAGTCTAGAGGTTTACGTCGTGGTGATGAGGTCTTAATTGAGTCTCGCCGTGGTGAAGTAAAATCACGTGTTGAAACGAGAGGACGTAATAGACCGCCAAAAGGTTTGGTATTTATGCCTTGGTTTGATGCAAAACAGCTTGTTAATAAATTAACGCTAGATGCTACAGATCCTTTATCTAAACAAACTGACTTTAAAAAATGTGCAGTTAGAGTAAAGAAAGTCGTTGTTTAGCACCGATTACATTTATGTAACCTATTGGGGAGAAGCTCAAAAATGAAAACATTACCATTAATAATAATATCCATTAGTTTAGTTATGATTGTGAATGTAGTAGCAAGTCAAGAAGTAACAACTGGCGGGTTAGAGACTATTCGCGGTATTGCTACCGTAGATCAAACTAAAAGTGCAGAAGCGCTTAAGCGTGTGATTAAAGATAAAAATCCAATTCAGCGTAACTATGTACATCAACCACCTGTGATACCACATCAAATTCGTGGTTATCGAGTGAATAAAGACAGCAATAAATGTTTAACTTGCCATGGTTGGAAATATGCGAGAGAAACGGGAGCAACCAAAATTAGCTTGACGCACTTTGAAACACGAGACGGTAAAACATTATCAGATGTTTCACCGCGTCGTTACTTCTGTTCTCAGTGTCACGTAACTCAAGCGGATGCGCCTGAGTTGGTTGATAATACCTTCAAACCCGTTGAATCGTTAGGCAGTAACTAATGACTTTTCTTTGGGAATTTAAAGGAGATTAAAATGACAAAAGAATCAAAGATAAAAAGCTTGCTGAAATATTTGAAATCGCCAAGTAGCGCAGCCTTATGGTTTATTTTAGCAATAGGTTTTGCGGGTGGAGTTATTTTCTGGGGTGGTTTTAACACCGCTTTAGAAGTAACAAATACAGAGGAGTTCTGCATTAGCTGTCATGAAATGGAAGATAATGTATATGAAGAGTATAAAGAAACAATACATTATTCTAATCGCTCTGGTGTTCGTGCTACTTGTCCTGATTGTCATGTACCGAAAAAGTGGACGCATAAAATTGTGCGTAAAATTGCCGCGAGCAAAGAAGTTTGGGGCATGCTTACCGGTTTAATTGACACAAGAGAAAAGTTTACAGAGCATCGTCGTGTGTTGGCTGATCGTGAATGGAAACGCATGAAAGAAAATGATTCATTAGAATGTCGTAATTGTCATAATTTTGAATACATGGACTTTTCAGAGCAAGGGAATCGCAGTGTTACAATGCACTCAAGTGCTTTAGCCTCAGGTGAAAAAACCTGTATAGATTGTCATAAGGGTATTGCACATGAATTACCTGATATGAAAGGTGTAGAAAACTGGTAGTTATTTATTTTATCGCAGAAACAACACAGTAGAACTTATAAGGCCCTTTAATAACTGATTATTAAAGGGCCTTATATTATTAAATAGATCAGAACAGTTTGAGACTATTGTTTAATAGTTAAATTAAAGTGTTTTTTTCATCACAATTGCATCTTCATAGCCGAAACCTGAGGCACTTGGATAATAACCCGTTCTACGACCTGTTTCGGTGAAACCATTATTTATATACATCATTTGTGCACTGATATTTTTTGCACGAACCTCTAGCCAAATAATAGAATTATTCAGTTGTTTTGATTCTTTAAAAAAGTGCTCAAGCAAAGCTTTACCATACCCGTTACCCTGTTGTTCGGGTAATACACAAATATCCATTAAAGTAGCTTCTCCGGCAATATGCTCTCCAATATAAAAGCCAATTAATTCGTCTTGTACCTTTAAGTAGTAACCAAAATAGCGGTTACCAATACAACTGGTAAATGTTTTTTCGCTCCATGGATGAGAGTGGCAAGCAGTCTCAATAGGCATTAGTTTTTCAACATCGTTTACCGATATTATTGTGTAGCTAGAGGTCATATGATTGTATGGTCTTGTAATTTTTGCCAAAGTGCTTTTTTTAATTCAGGTGAATTTTCTAAAACATTCAGAGAAGGGGTAATTAGATGCTGTTGAGTTAATGATATATCGTTTTTGATACTAAACTGCCAACTCAACAAACCAAGAGATACCGAGTTTTCATCGCAACTTGTTTCACCAATAGATAATCCTAAACTCTTGACAATATCAATGAAAATAGTTGTTGCACTGATAGATGAAAATTCAATATCAAGATATTCTTCATTATGAACAATACTTTCATTGGCATTGTTTCTTAATTGCCAAAGATCAATTCCCATTGCTTGTAATTGTGAAAATTGTCTTTTAGTAATAGCCATAAATAAAGGGTAAAAACATAGAATTAATAATGGCGACATCATGACAGAATTTGAGCTTAATACCAATTAATAGCGTGTATTCTTATATTGTTTTCAGCAGATTTTGGTTAATTACGAGTTGTTCAATCTCGTTAATCGGTATCGCTTTACTAAAGTAATAGCCTTGATATTGTTGACAGTTCAACTGCTGAAGAAACTCAAGGTGTTCGCTAATTTCAACACCTTCTGCAATTACATTAAGGTTAAGGTTGTTTGCTAAGTTGACTATAGATCTAACAATACTTTTGTCGACATCAGATTTATGCATATCCATAATAAACGAACGGTCAATTTTGAGTACATCAATAGGAAATCTTTTCAAATAATTGAGTGAAGAAAAGCCGGTACCAAAATCGTCTAGCGAAAGTCTAAAGCCTAGTGCTTTAATTTGTTCCATTGTTGAAATGGCTAAGTCTATATTTTCAAGCAACATACCTTCAGTTATTTCAATTTTGATGCGTGAAGGTGTAATCGGATATTGCATCAACTTTTCTTTTAAAAGTGCGATAAGTTTTTCTGAATCAGTGAACATTTTTGCTGAAACATTAATGGATATAGGCCCAAAGTCTATTGACTGATTTTGCCATTGAGCAACTTGCATGAACACTTTGTTAATGGCAATTTTATCAATCTGATCAATTAATCCAAGCTTTTCAGACAATGGAATGAAGCTGTCAGGATAAATAATATTTCCATCAGGTTCAATCCAGCGAATTAACGCTTCAGCACCCGAAATGATACCTGATTTAGTATCCACAAAAGGTTGATAATAAAAGTCGAAAGAATCACTCTTAATAGCGGTTAATAATTTTTGCTCTTGAGCTAATTGCTCTGCCGCCACATTATTCATTTGCTGCTCAAAAAATTTATAATTATTTATACGTAGAGCTTTTATATCGAACATTGCTAACCCTGCTTTTCTTAATAGCTCTTGCGGTTTCTCAGCATCTTCAGGAAAGCGTGTTATGCCAATACTGGCGGTAACAGTAATTTGTTGTTGATCAAATTGGTATACATCATCAAAGCAAGACAGCATTTTACGGGCAACAGCTGTCGCTCCATATTTAGGATCCGATAGCTCAACCAATATGCAAAATTCAGCGCCATTAATTCGCGCAATAACATCTTTGGGATACAATACGTTATTTAAGCGCTGGGCTATTTCACAAATCACTTTATCGCCAGCACTATGACCATGGGTATCATTAATCTTTTTAAAATTATTCACATCAAGTAATAAAACTGTGGGCGACTTTTGAGAACGGTGTGAGTTTAAAGATGATTGTGCAATCAATTCATGTAATAACGTTCTATTAGGTAATTCTGTTAAATCATCATGAGTCGCAAGCTTACTCAATTGCTCTTGTACTTTTATTCTTTCAGTAATATCTCTAAAAACACCAAGATAATGAATGATTTCATTATCTTCATTCTTTATTGCTTCAATCTCTAGCTCTAGACAATAAATTTCCCCCGTAGATTTTTGATCATAAAGCTCACCTAGCCAAGTATCATTCGTCATGGCTTTATTTCGTAATTTTTCTGAGAAATCGGCAGGTTGACCATTGATTTGCGCGAAGGTTACTTTTTGACCTATAACCGCTGATTTATGCTTGTGGGTATGAGTTACATAAGCATTATTTACAGCCTCGATTTCAAAGTTTTTATTGGCTATCCATACGGCGTCAGAAGTATTTTTAAATGCTATTGATAACAACATGAGTTGCTTTTCACTCGCTCTAATCTCTTTATTATGAACCCTTAACTTTATTTGTTCTTTTCGACTGTAGTATCGACTAACGGCGAGTAATATAATGATTAAAGCCGAGGTGCTCACGATCAATATAACGATACCTTGGATTTTTGCAGATTCAAATTCTAGTGTTTTTAATTGGTTTTCAGCTTGTAATAATGTGATCTGTTTTTGTTTTACTTCAGCTTTATATTGAGCTTGTAATACATTGACTGAATTTTTCTGAGCATCGCTATTAAGTTTGTTAATTAATAATGTATATTGATTATAAAATTCTAGGGCTAATTTCCATTTTTCCATTGCTTTGTATGTATTACTGATGCGCTTATAGGTTTCTGCTTCGAACCTTTGCAGTTTGTTATTTTGGTAATAGAGTAATGATTGTTCAAAAATAGATAACGCTTCGGCGTGTTTGCCTTGTAGCAGATAAATATCTCCTATAAAACCTTTAGCACTAATTTCTGATCTTTTATTTCCTGTTGTAGCGCTTAATTGCAAAGCTTCTTTTAGCCATTTTTCTGCTAAAGTAAGCTCATTAATCATGATGTAAGTTTCAGCAAGGCCAATAATGGCGCCTAACGTTTCTTTAGGAAATGATTTACTCTCAGGATGATTAATCGCTTTTTTATATGACAAAATAGCGTTATCGAACTGTTTGAGTTCTGTATAATAAATACCCGTGTTTGAAATGTACATGATGTAATATGCACTGTCGCTAAACTGCAGTGATATTTTTAAAGGTCTCTCAAGGTATTTTAATGCGGCATTAAAGTCTTTTTGCGCCCAGCTGATCAGAGATAAATTATTTAGCGTGGCAGCTACGCCTTTTAACGCTTTTAATTCCTCATACAAGTGTACACTCGTTAAAAAGTATTGTTGTGCATGCTCATAGTCACCGATGGAAAAGTAAGATATTCCTGCTAAGTTATTGAATTCAGCTACGTCTAAATGAGTGATATAAATTTCACCATTAATAACCGCTTCTGTTTTTTCGATGGGTAGGTTTTTAATTTCTTGGAGTGTTTCTAAGGCAACTTGAAGTGCAGCTATATGTTTTTGTTCATTTTGTAATGCATGAATTTTACCTTTATTCGCTAAAATTTTAAGGACGTGTAACGATGTTTCAGTGTTTAATAGGCTAATCGCTTCATTATATTTTACTTCCCATTCAAGTATTTTACCTTTATCCATTTTTGATTTTGCTCTGTAGAGTAAACGGTCAATGATTAGAGCATTATATAAAGGGTTTTCAATTGATACAGCGTGATTAAGCAATTGATTAAAAAGCTTGTATTTTTCTTTGCGAGATATTGAATCATCACTACGAATAGCTTGGTAGCGTTTATATATTTCTTGTTCGGTTTTGACTTCTGCGCCAAGTGCAGAAGATATTATAAAAGATAATATAAACAATAATAAGAATGGATATTTGAATAGGGTTACAGCATTAATTAAAGTCAAATTATTCCAGTTCAGTATTATTTAAAAGAATGAATATATTATAGTTTATATTTTCATTACTTCACCTAACAGAAAGAAAAAACGTGTACTAATGTGCAAAATAATTAATTTTTATATTGTCTGGGTTTTATATTTGATTTGGTTTGGTTTTATTGAAATTTGCTAGAACTAGCTAGAAAGTTGGCAGGGGTGGAGAGATTCGAACTCCCAACCATCGGTTTTGGAGACCGCTGTTCTACCATTGGAACTACACCCCTGCAACGGATTCGAATTATACCCAAGCAATTGCAAAGGTAAAGCGCTAAAGTGAAATAAAGCAAAATAAACATCTCATCGCTCAAAATATCAACATTGCGCTGGTTTTAATGGCACTTATCCTAATTTTAATAATAACCCCAAAGTTATTAATACATTTAGTTATTACAAAACCTTAATGCGATGGGATAAGGAAATACGTCTTCAAACTTACCTGCTGCGACATTTTTCTGACATTGTTGCCAAAAACTGGCTTCTAATAAGTCAGCATGATGAAGTAAAAATGCATTTCTATACTTATTATTTGCTAGAGCGAATGTTGCAATCTCTTCTGGAAACATATCTCCGGGTGCAACTGAGTACCAAGGCTCGGCAGCATAAATTTGTTCCTCGGTAATTGCTTCGGGTTTTACTCTAAAATTAACTTCGTCCATGTAAGTGATTTCATCGTAATCATAAAAAATAACGCGTCCGTGGCGTGTAACACCAAAGTTTTTCAGTAGCATGTCGCCGGGGAAAATATCGGCAGCAATAAGTTGTTTTATCGCTCTACCATATCCGTACATAGCTTCTTCTATTTCATCATCATTAGCTTTAGCTAGGTATAGGTTCAGGGGGGTCATCCGACGTTCAATATACAAATGTTTGATAATGACTAATTCGCCTTCAAAACGAATAATAGATTCAGCTACATTGAGGAGTTCATTTAAAAGCTCTTCACTAAAGCGGTCTTTTGGAAAGGCAACTTCGGAATATTCCATGGTATCAGCCATGCGGCCAACTCTGTCGTGTAGTTTAACTAAACGATATTTACCTTTAACATCTTTCTTCGTCATGTTTTTACTAGGGGCAAATTTGTCTTTTATAATTTTGAATACGTATGGATATGAAGGTAAAGTAAATACTGACATTACCATGCCTTTAATACCGGCTGCTAATTCAAATTTATCGTCACTAGCGTCTAGGTGATTAAGAAAATCACGATAAAATTGCGTCTTGCCTTGTTTATGGAAACCAATGGCAGAATATAGATCGGCCAAGGTTTTATGAGGGATTAAACGTTTTAAAAATTGAACTAAGGCAAAAGGGTGCTGACAGTCAACAAAAAAGTAAGCACGGGCAAAGCCAAATACCACCGCCATCTTAGCCCCTTCGGTCAATAGTGCATCAATATATATCCCAGCGTCATCCCCTTCTTTTTCAGTGTTAAGAATAGGCACAATAAAAGGGGTTTCTCCTCCTGGAGATATGACTCTGCCAATAATATAGGCACCTTTGTTACGAAAAAAGACAAAGTCTAGAATATCGAATTTTAATTCACTCAGTTCATAACGTGTTTTATGCGCGTGTTTACGAAAAGATTTAATGAGACTTTTAATATCCCTATCTAAATCAACGAAGGGTAAGTTGAACTCCGCTTTATTCATGATCGTAGCAATGGTTTGTTCAAGTCCTAATTCGCTTGGAGAATAACGTGTATAGATGATATGACTCGAAATATTCTCTATTTGTTCAACGTTACTTTCGACAAAGATAAAAGCATTGTGATAATACTTACGTTCGAATAAATGGCAAAAAATAGAATTATAAAAACTTTCAGCAAGTTCTGGTTGGTTGTGTACTTTTAGTAGCTCCATGTAACTCACTTTTACGTTTTGCCATAAAAGTTCATCGAGCTTGGATACAAAAAAGTCTTTTTTAATGGTTTTAAGTGTTTCTTCTACACGTTTATCATAAAAGTCGGTTCGTGCTTTTGCTGCATCTTGTACTGATTGCCATTGGCAAAGTTCGAAGCGTTGTTTGGCTGACTGGGTTATTTCACTGAAAAGATAAATGTGGCGTTCAAAACCATTAAGAATAGTTTTAGCGATGGCAAAAGCAATATTATTCATGATATTTTCAACTAAAAATTTATTGATGATTTCAGCATACGATAAATTGTCAATAAGGGTAGATAAAGTTTCCAAAATGATGATTATAAACAAGGTAAATACTTAACCATTTTTTATTTAACCTTCATTCATCCTTTATTACTGCTGTATGGGCGTTATTACTTGCTATTGTTAGCGCTGAACACTAAAATTACGCGTTTTTTATTCCTTAAAATAGTAGTTTGAATTGGTATCCACATGCGCGTAGCTGACTTTTCTTTTGATTTACCCGAAGAACTTATTGCCCGATATCCGAAACCGGATCGTACTTCAAGTCGTTTAATGTCTGTTGAAGGTAACAGTGGTGAAATCTTAGATATTGGATTTACTGATATTGTTGAACAACTTAATACTGGCGATTTGCTCATTTTTAATAATACACGTGTTATACCTGCGCGTATGTTTGGACAAAAAGAAAGCGGTGGTAAAATTGAAGTGCTAGTTGAGAGAATCATTGATGATAAGCGCTTCCTTGCTCATGTGCGTGCGAGCAAAGCACTAAAGGTGGGGAATCAAATAACACTAGAAGACAAAGTTTCCGCGACAATGTTAGGCCGCCATGGTGCATTGTTTGAAATTGAAATACAGGGCGAACAATCTGTACTGTCAATGCTAGAAGAAATAGGGCATATGCCTTTACCGCCTTATATTGATCGCCCTGATGAAGACAGCGACCGAGAAAGATATCAAACAGTTTATAATGAAAAACCTGGTGCAGTTGCTGCACCAACAGCAGGTTTACATTTTGATGAAAACTTATTAGAACAAATAAAAGCTAAGGGTGTTGAACTTGCTTTTATTACTTTGCATGTTGGAGCAGGCACTTTTCAACCCGTAAAAGTGGATGAAATAGCTGACCATATTATGCACTCTGAATATGTTGAAGTATCAGAGAACGTTGTTCAACAAATAGCAAATACTAAAGCGAATGGCGGACGAGTTATTGCTGTTGGCACCACATCTGTTCGGTCAATAGAAAGTGCGGCTAAAGTTGCTAAAGAGCAAAAGTTACCGCTAGCTGCATTTTACGGTGATACGGATATTTTTATTACTCCAGGTTACGAGTTTCAAGTAATTGATGCATTAATCACAAATTTTCACTTATCTGAATCAACACTATTGATGCTAGTCAGTGCATTTTCAGGTTACGATCATATGATGAAGGCTTATCAACATGCAGTGAAAGAAAAATATCGTTTTTTCAGTTATGGCGATGCAATGCTATTAACTAAGAAAGATAAACAAAAAACAGATTAGAAAAAATAGAAATTAAGATATAGAGCAGTAATTAGCTTTAATAAGATAAACATTTATTTACAATAAACAACCGCTAGCCTGTTTCGCTAGAGGGTTTGGAGAAAGTCTGAAATGACAGATAAAACAACAGAACCAGTGACTAAACCAGCAAAAAGCAAGATGAAGTATGAATTATTCAATACTGACGGCAAAGCACGTCGCGGACGTTTAACGTTTGACCGTGGCACAGTAGAAACACCTGCTTTTATGCCTGTTGGAACTTACGGTACCGTTAAAGGTATGAAAATGGGAGAAGTTGAAGCGACGGGTGCTGAAATTATTCTCGGAAATACTTTTCATCTCATGCTTCGCCCTGGCACTGAAATTATTGAACAGTTTGGTGGTTTACATAACTTCATCAACTGGAATAAGCCTATTCTTACCGACTCAGGTGGATTTCAGGTTTTTAGTTTAGGTAAAATGCGTAAGATCACTGAAGAAGGAGTTAGATTCAACTCGCCTATCAACGGTGACAAAATCATGCTTACACCTGAGCGTTCAATGGAAGTGCAACGTAGTTTAGATTCAGACGTTGTAATGATATTTGATGAATGTACACCTTACCCAGCTTCACATGAAGAATCAAAAAGCTCTATGGAGTTATCACTTCGTTGGGCGCAGCGATCTAAAGATGCCCATGGCGACAACACTTCTGCTTTATTTGGTATTGTTCAGGGTGGCATGTATGAAGACTTGCGTGAAGTTTCCGTTAATGGCTTAAAAGCTATTGAGTTTGACGGCTATGCGATTGGTGGTTTATCGGTAGGTGAACCTAAAGAAGATATGATCCGCATTCTTGATCACACCGCCCCCTTGATCCCAGAAAATAAGCCCCGATATCTTATGGGTGTTGGAAAGCCTGAAGATCTCGTAGAAGGTGTTCGTCGTGGTATAGACATGTTTGATTGTGTGATGCCAACGCGTAATGCTCGAAATGGTCACTTATTTGTTACCAATGGTGTTATCAAAATACGTAATGCTAGCCATAAGACAGATACTAGCCCATTAGACAGTGAATGTGATTGTTATACGTGTAAAAACTATTCACGTGCTTATTTGCATCATTTAGATAAGTGTAATGAAATACTCGGTTCACAATTAAATACACTGCATAACTTGCATTTTTATCAGCGAGTTATGAAAGGATTGCGTACAGCGATAGAGCAAGGTAAGTTAGATGACTTTGTTAGCGAATTTTATGCGCTACGTGATTTACCCGTTCCAGAATTAAAATAGCTATTATAGAATTAAAAAATCATCCATTTATTAACAATAAAAATCAGAGGAAATTATGAGTTTATTTATCAATGAAGCACACGCAGCAGCAGGCGCACCAGCAGGTGCTGATGGCACATCAATGTTGATCATGTTAGCGGTTTTCGGTTTAGTTTTTTACTTTATGATCTACCGCCCGCAAGCTAAGCGTGTAAAAGAACATAAAGGATTAATGTCAGAATTATCAAAAGGCGATGAAGTATTAACGCAAGGCGGTATTGTTGGTAAAATCGTGAAGGTTTCAGATGAGAAAGATTTCATCGTAGTGAGTGTATCTGAAGGTACTGAAGTAGTTCTTCAAAAAGCTGCAATCAATGCAGTATTGCCTAAAGGCACAATGAAGTCATTGTAATTGTAAGTTCTGATGGGCTGGTTTTGGTCTGAATATACAGCACCATTGCTAGCCTTCAGTTTCTTAAAATAAAGTTAATAAAAAGGATGAACTTGTGTTAAACAAATACCCCTTATGGAAAACACTGATGGTGCTATTTATAGTAGCCTTTGGTGCTTTGTCTGCTTTGCCTAATATATATGGTAAAGATCCAGCGGTACAAATTTCAGGTCTTCGTGGGGTGGAAGTTAACCTTGCATCTCTTGATAACGTAAAAAGTCAATTGACTGCCGGGAACATTTCATTTCTAAGTATAGTGCTTGATAATGATCAGTTGCTAGTACGATTTACTGATACAGAACAACAGCTTAGGGCCCGTGACTTACTTGATGATAACTTAGGTGACAAGTACTCTGTTGCTTTGAACTTAACGCCTGCAACGCCTGCATGGCTAGCAAATATTGGTGGCACACCAATGAAGTTAGGTTTAGATTTAAGTGGTGGCGTTAGTTTCTTAATGGAAGTAAATATGAACGAAGCCATTGTGAAAGCACAAGACGGCTTGGTTGGAGACTTCCGAACAGATTTACGTGGTGAAAAAATTCGCTATCGTAGTGTGAAAAAATCGAACGATTCGATTAACGTTCAATTCCGTAACGCTGAAGACATGACAGCAGCACATGATTTCTTAAAGAAGCGTTATCGTGACTTTTTGATGACAGATAATGCGAGTAACTTAACGTTATCAGCAAAAATGACGGATCAAAAACTTAAAGAAATTCGTGAATATGCTTTACAGCAAAACATTACCATTATTCGTAACCGTGTTAACGAATTAGGTGTTGCAGAACCGCTTGTTCAACGCCAAGGTAAAAAGCATATAATCATCGAATTACCGGGTGTTCAAGATACAGCCAAAGCAAAAGAAATTCTAAACGCTACGGCAACCATTGAATTTAGACTGGTTGATACTGAAGGCGATTTAAGTGCTGCACTAAATGGCAGAGTACCGGCAAGTTCAAAATTATTATATGAACGTGACGGTAAGCCAGTATTGTTGAAAAAACGTGTGATGCTAACAGGTGACCATATCGTTGATGCCGGTTCTAGCTTCGACGAATACAGCCGTCCACAGGTTAATATTTCTTTGGATTCTGCTGGCGGCGGGAAAATGTCAAACGGTACCAAAAGTAACATTGGTAAGCCAATGGCAACTGTATTCATTGAATACAAGCCGACAGAACGTAAAGATGCTGAAGGTAATACAATTTTTGAAAAAATTGAAGAAGTTATTTCAGTGGCAACCATTCAAGCACGTCTTGGTAAATCTTTTCGTATTACCGGTGCAGGCAGTCAAAGTGAAGCGCATAACTTAGCGTTATTACTTCGTGCTGGTGCATTAGTTGCGCCTATTCAAATTGTTGAAGAGAGAACTGTCGGCCCAACACTTGGTGCTGAAAATGTTAGATTAGGCTTCGAAGCAATTATGATGGGGTTTGGTTTAGTTTTCATCTTTATGATGATTTATTACCGAGCTTTTGGCGTAGTAGCCAATTTAGCGCTTGGTGCTAACTTAATTTTAATTATTGGTGTGATGTCTTTAATTCCTGGTGTAGCGTTATCGTTACCTGGTATGGCAGGTATTGTTCTAACTGTTGGTATGGCTGTTGATGCTAACGTATTGATATTTGAACGTATTCGCGAAGAAATTCGCGAAGGTAAGTCGGTTCAACAAGCTATTCACCAAGGTTATGATGCGGCATTTTCAACCATTATTGATGCAAACATTACCACGCTAATTGCAGCGCTTATTTTGTATGCTATCGGCACCGGTCCTATTAAGGGATTCGCTATAACATTATCAATTGGTATTATTACCTCAATGTTTACAGCGGTTGTTGGTACACGTACGGTCGTAAATGCTGTTTGGGGCGGAAAACGTCTCGATAAACTTCCAATATAGGGCGAAGTAAATTATGCAAATTTTAAAATTAAAAGAAACTGTCGCCTTTATGAGTTATAGAAAGGGGGCAATGATATTCAGTATTATATTGATGCTTGCTTCAATATATTCATTATCGACAAATAAATTAAGTTTAGGTTTAGATTTCACTGGAGGCACCTTAATTGAGGTTGGCTTTGAAGAAGCAGCTGATTTAACTAAAATCCGTCAAGTACTCGACAGTAATGGTTATGACGACGCCGTTGTGCAGTTATACGGAAGTAGCCGTGATGTGGTTATTCGCTTAGCTGAACGCCAAGGCGTTAAAGTTGAAATGCTGGGTAACGAAGTAATGAGTGCTTTAGAAGAAGGCACGGGCCAGGCAATGCAAATGCGTCGTATAGAGTTTGTTGGCGGCAGTGTCGGTGATGATCTAGCAGAGCAGGGCGGCTTAGCCATGCTAACTGCCTTGATTTGTATCTTGGTTTACGTTGCATTTCGTTTTGAATGGCGCTTTGCTTTAGGTTCAGTTTTTGCGTTATTCCATGATGTATTGTTGACTCTTGGTTTATTCTCAGCGCTGAAACTTGAATTTGACCTTACTGTTTTAGCCGCAATACTCGCGGTAATAGGCTACTCGTTAAATGATACTATTGTAGTATCTGATCGTATTCGAGAAAACTTTCGGAAAATACGAGAAGGCGGCCCTGCAGAAATTATCAATATCTCTTTAACGCAAACCTTAAGTCGTACCTTTATAACCTCAATAACAACGCTATTAGTATTAGCCGCGCTATTCTTTAGAGGTGGTGAGCTTATTCATGGTTTCGCAACGGCGTTATTGTTTGGTGTGTTTGTTGGTACGTATTCATCTATCTATGTTGCAAGTTCTGTTGCATTAGCTTTTGGTATTTCTAAAGAAGACTTAATACCTGAAGTGATAGAGAAAGAAGGTTCTGATCAAGAAGAAATGACACCTTAAACATTTAGTTAAAAATAGATGTTTCACCGAAAAGCCGAGCATTATATGCTCGGTTTTTTTAGCTCTTTTGTTTTTGAAATGAGAATATGGTTAATTACATAACTGAAAAAGTAAAGGGGTCAGCGTTGGTACAATAATTATAGTCACGAAAAAAATATTCCTGAGGATAGACATCATTAACGACAACTCTGTAAAACTGAACCGAAAAGGTTATTACAATTGGTTTATACAATTATAGTTTCCTTTACGGTACTTTGGCAGGAAACAGACGGTATGTGATCTAGGATAAAATCATGTAAAAATTACATCAGTAAAGAAATTAATTTACTGTTTTCTCCCTACATTTCAAAAAAACTATCAAGACCGTCTCAGCCATTAGAAATGCCAACCCAAGAGTTGCTTGAGGTGAGCCAGAATATCAGCTTGTATTATTCCCCTAAAATCTTATCACAATCTAAAAAACTGGTTGTTTTACCTATTGACCCTGAGCATATTTATGTTTATTGGGATTTGACTGATAAGCAAGATGCAGATCTATCTCAAAAGTTAGTGGATAATGAAATAAAACTTAGGCTGTATTCTCAGGAAAATGAAACCAAAAATATACAACCAGTCGTTGAAATCCCTATTAACGCAGTACAAGCGCAACAAA
Source organism: uncultured Colwellia sp. (assembly GCA_913020705.1). The sequence continues at coordinate 692 of CAJWBY010000119.1, read as the reverse complement.
GAGTTGAATTGCCTATTATAAAAAAGTCAGCAGTTTTCTCGGCAACTGTGGGTGAATCTACTAAAGAGATAGATTTTTCACCTTTTTTAACTGCTAAATTTAGCCATGAGTTAGCCGTTAATAGTAAACAGAATGTTTTAATTGAAAGCGAGCAATCTGATACATCTGCTTTGTTTGTTAGTAGTATTCCAGTAAAATCACATTATCCACAGACTAATCATTCAGCTAAGGGAAAGAAACATTAATCATAATGAAAAAAGGATTTGTTAATTTCATATTACATGCGCATTTGCCGTATGTTCGACATCCAGAGTATGAATCCTTTTTTGAAGAAAACTGGTTGTTTGAGGCCATTACTGAAAGCTATATTCCTTTAATCAATGTCTTTGATCGATTAGATAAAGATGGTATTAAGTTTAGATTAACGTTATCCCTGTCTCCCACAATAATATCAATGCTCAGAGATGAGTTATTGCAGTCACGTTATAGAAATTATCTTGATAAACGAATTGAATTGGCAGAAAAAGAGATAATTAGAACTCGCAAAAAACCGCAATACCAGAAGTTAGCCCGACTTTATCGACGTTTTTTTATCAATGTTAAAGAAACCTACCAACATTATCAGGGTGATTTATTAATTGCATTTAAAAAATATCATACAACGGGGCATCTTGAGCTAATTACCACTGCGG
>CAJWBY010000118.1 GCA_913020705.1 uncultured Colwellia sp. | reverse complement strand
TTCCGTACAACAGATATCACAGGTGCTGTAGAGCTTCCTGAAGGTGTTGAAATGGTAATGCCAGGCGACAACTTGAAATTTGTTGTAGAGCTAATCAACCCAGTAGCGATGGACGAAGGTTTACGCTTCGCTATCCGTGAAGGTGGTCGTACTGTTGGTGCTGGTGTTGTATCTAAAATCATGGCTTAATTCTCTTTTGAGAAATAGCAGATTTTAGTTCTCACGAGAACTGAAAAAAAAGACGCTTAGGCGTCTTTTTTTATGTTTGGAATTTGAGGGATATACATGTAAGCAAGATACTGGTGTTGTATCTGCCCATACCAAAAGGATGCATAAGTATCCTTTTATTTAATTCACATGTGATGGCCACTAAACTTTAAACTGTTTAACCACAGTCGTTAATGCGTCAGAATTTGTTTTTAATCCGGCTAAACTTTCGCTCATATTTGATGAGCTTTCGACAGTATCATCAGTAAGTAAACGAACATTTTCAACATTTCGTGACACTTCTTCTGCGACGGAAGCTTGTTGAGAAACAGCATCAGAAATTTCATGGGTTTGTTGTTGAAATTTAGATATAACAGTAGTGATATCGTTTAGTACCGTATGTACTTGCTTTACAAGTTCAACACTTTGTTGTGCTTCATTTTGGCTAATGTTCATTACTGATACCGCTTTAGTTGCAGTACTTTGTAATTCATCAATGATTGATTCTATATTACTTGTAGATTCTTGTGTTCGTGAAGCTAGAGTTCGAACTTCATCAGCAACAACAGCAAATCCACGGCCTTGTTCACCTGCTCTAGCTGCTTCAATGGCAGCATTAAGTGCCAATAAATTTGTTTGATCTGCGATACTTCTTATTACGCTAAGTACTTCGCCAATACTTTGTGTACCATCCTTTAATTGGTTAACGACATTCGAGGCTGCAATAACATTTTCTGAAAGTACACTGATACCCTTGGTCGCTTGTTCAACAACACCTACGCCATGTAATACTTTCTCTTCTGCTTGACTGGCTAAACCATTGGACAATTTTGCGTTGTTAGAAATATCGATACTCGTTTGGGCAAGTTCAGCAGCTGCGGTTGCAACCATATCGATTTCTTGTTTTTGGCCTTCAATAATACTATTGGCTTTTTGCCCGATGTCAGCTGCTACTTTTGTCGATTGATTGACCTCTTTGCTTATATCAACGGTCTCTTTAACCAGCTGCTGAATCTTACTAACAAAGCGATTAAACTCTTCAACAAGGTTACCTATCTCATCACTTTTGAATACTTCAATTCGTTTCGTTAAGTCACCTTCCCCTGTTGCCATATCGCTCATTGCTATTTGTAACATATGTATGCGTCTCATCAGTGGAATTGCCATTAACCAAACAACGAAAGCAATTAATGCAATAATGACAACTACGGTAATACTTGAAGAAATGAATGCTTTTTTAACAGGTTCTGAAATTAATCGCTCAGGGACTAAAAACCCTAATTTCCAACTCATTAATGGGTAATCACTACTTACCTCATTAAAAACAACTTGGTAGTTTTCTCCTTGCCAAGTAACATTTGAAGACCCTGAATTATTACGGGTAATTTTAGATTGTAATGCATCAAAACCATCAGTATTGCTAAATTTTTTATCAACAGTTGACATTAAAGAGCCGGGTTCAAACCCTTTCTTGAATCCAGGGAAAAATACCAGCTGGCCACTATCAGTCATTAAAAACGCTTCACCTTCACCTTGGTATTTAATGTTGGCTAATAAGTCTTTACCAATAGTAGTAATTAAAATATCTATGCCACCAATACCTAAAAATCGGCCATCGGGTAAATAGTATGGTCCTTTTACCGTTGCTGATATGGAACCATCATTTGCGTCAACGGCAGGATCTGTAACGTACATTTTTCCTTTATCAATACCTTCCTGCCACCAAGGGCGTTTATTGGTAAAATAATCAGCATCGTTATAACGACCGTTTAAATCAAAATATTCATGGGTATTTTCACTACCAAAAAATACACTCTTAATTGAAGAGTCTTGATCTGAAAAATATTTAAAGTATTTAATTACATCTTTATAATTTCTATCATCAGCTAAATTTGATAATCGTTGGTCATAGCCCGTAAACCAGTCAACTACTTGCGGGTTAGAAAATATAGCGTGATTTAGTTGCCCCTTGGCAATAAAAAAATTACGTACTTCAGCTGCTTGCTCACTAACAATGCTCTCAATAGAGCTATTTACTTGTTTACGTGTGTCCTCGCTGATATCTGATAAAACAAAATAAGAGGTTACGATGAGTAGAAAAGCTACTGCGGTTGAAATACCAAAGACTAATTGGCGTAAAATAGAGCTGCGGAAGAAATTTATCATATAATAATATCCGGATTAAGTAGTTGTTTTAGTTATTAAAGCGCTATTTAAATAACGTCTCTGTATTTTTAAACTTTATCATGACAGTTAACAAATCGCTATTGTGAGGGAAGAAATGTCAATCAACGTTGAATAACCTTTATTACGTGAGCTTATTGTAATAAAGGTAATTACTCTTTATCAATTTTGCGCAATTCAATATCAAACTAAAGGCAATGTTCATTGCTATAGAATGTATATTGAACAGTAGCGCTATAAACCAAACTTTCTTACTTTATTATTCATGCTGGTTTGCCATGAATAAAAGGCTTTATCCCATATGGCTAAGCAAGAGCCAAAATTCTTATCAAAGTGAATTTTTTCCCGGCTATGGTGAATTTGATGCTGAGCAGGGCTAATAAATATATGCTCTAAATAACCAAAACTAATCCACACATGGCTGTGGCGTAAATTAGCTGCGGCTAAATTGAAAACGAAATTGAATAAATTTACGCCTAATATTTCGGCAAAGCCAATGGCCCCATCAAAAGAATACATAAATATTCCACTGACTACGCCTACGACAAAAACCCCTCGGATGTTATTCAAAATATACTCAATGCTATGAACTCTATAGAGTGTTAACGGGGTTAATACCGTAGCGCTGTGATGAACTGAATGATATTTCCATAAAAGAGGAATTCGATGATATAACCAATGTATAAAAAATCGTGAAAAGTCTTCAATTATAAAAAGTGCGATACTGAACGTTATCACTACATTTTGATAAGGCCATTGCAAAAAATCGCCTGAACCAAAATTCCCCATAAAACTTCTATTTACGTAAAGAGCAACCGTTAGACTTGATGCCAGCAATGGCACTATGAGTAGTGCTTTTAACACCTGATTAATCAATATCCACTGATAATCTTTGTAACAAGAGCGATTAAACCAATATTTTATAGAGAAGGTGTTTTTGATAAAGACACGTAGTTTTTTCTTATTTTTCCACGTAACAATAATTCCAATAACAAAACCAGAGATTAAATAAAGCCAATGGGTGCGGCGATCCATATCGATAAAAAAGAATAAGGAAAGTATAAATTCATGGAATTGTTCGATAAATGAAAAAGTCATATTTCACTGAATTAGCGTAAAAATTAATTTTATCTTCAATAAAATAAAAAATCAATTGCTAATGCAAATGATAGTGATTATCATTTGCATAATAAAATTGAGAAATAACATTTAGAAGAGAAATTATGAACAAAGTACTATTAAACAGCCTCCTATTATCAACGATAGCGGTACTTGCTGCTTGCCAAAATGATTCTGAAGATTTAAATACCGTTACTCATATTGCAGATAACCATGCTGATATTGCTTATGCCGCTTATAGCGATTCAAAAACTGCTGCCTTGATATTGCAAGAAACTGTAAATAGTTTCATTGCTGAGCCAACTGAAGATAACTTGCTAGCAGCAAAATCAGCTTATAAAGCAATTCGTGCTCCTTATCAACAATCCGAAATCATGCGATTTGACAGTATAATTACCGTAGGTGCAAACCTTGATGCTGATGGTGGACCTGCGAGTGTTGATGAGTGGGAAGGGCAAGTTAATGCGTGGCCATTAGACGAAAACCATATCATCACCATTATTGCTGGCAGTGAAGAGATTAATGTTGAATTATTATTGAATCAAAATGGTGCTGACGACAATGATGCTAACGTAACAACGGGAATTCATGCCGTTGAATTTATGTTGTGGGGCAGCGATTTACATGGCACGGAAGCAGGTTCAGGTGAACGGCCAGCAACTGATTTTACTATCGATGGTACATGTGTAGATTCAGAGTGTGAACGAAGGGGACAATACTTAAAGGCTGCAACCGATTTATTAGTTGATGATTTAACGATAATGGCTGATGAGTGGAGCCCAGCAGCAAAAACAACCAGTGGTACGTTAGCTCATAACTTTGTTAATAGCGAGTTTGCCATTGATTACATGGTGGGCTCTATGATCACAATGGCTACCGATGAGCTTGCTTCTGCTCGTATGGGTTCAGGTCTAAGTTTAGGTGACCCTGAAGAAGAACATGATTGCTTTAGTGATTTAAGTCATATTGCTATTTATCATAACTTTCAAGGTGTTAAGAATGCCTTTTATGGTACTTATGAATCTGCAACCTATAGTATCTCTGGTGCGAGCTTAGCTGTATTAGTAAATAGTAAAAATGTGGCGACCTATGAAGCGGTTGACACTGCATTAATAAGTATTGAAGGTAAAATGGCTCAAATTTTAGCCGCAGGTGAGCGTACGGAAAATCCTATTAAATTTGACCAAATCATTGGCCAATCAAGTAATGGTGTTGAGCGATTAATTGCTGAAAATGCAGTAACAGAGTTAGTAGCTTTAGATACCGAATTAGAGTTAATGGCCGAAGTGTTAGCATTAAAAAATATAGATACAGAATTTGACGGAGATTAAACGTTACGGTTTATCCCATTAAAATTAAGGCCTGCTTGTGCAGGTCTTTTCGATCGATATTAATGTTCAGGAATTATAATGAATAACACAGTAAATAAAACTATTTCACTTATCGCTATATGTTTACTTAGTTCTTGCGGTGGTGGTGGAGAAGATAATACAACGCCAGTACCTGTTGACGAAAACACGCTTATTGCACCGGCTGTTCCCGTCGAAAATGAACATTTATCAGGAGGAGAGGCGAGCATTAAAAAAGTGCAATCAGATGCCTTTTCAGAAAATTCTAATAATATGGTATCGGTTGAAAGAAAAAAAATATTTAACTTAGGAGATGATTTTTTTAATAATCCTTGGGTTGAAGGTAGTGCTAGCACATCGTCCCGTGATGGTTTAGGTGGACTATTTAATAATAACGCTTGTCAAGATTGTCATATTCGTGACGGGCGTGGTCATGCGCCTGTTGATGAAATCGACACTGACTTTGATAGTATTTTATTTCGAACGGCTACTGCTAATATTGGCTTCGAAGATAAAGACCAAATTTTACAATCGCTTAAAGCTAACGTTCCAGATCGTTACTTTGGTGGTCAATTACAACAGCACGGAGTATCAGGTGTATCGCCTGAAGTTAGTTTACAGGTAAATTATCAAGATAAATTGATCTCTTTTACCGATAATACCACTGTAACTTTACGTGAACCAAATTGGACAATTACCAGTTATAACCCAGAGATGGTTTTTGAAGCAGATACCGTATTTTCGGCCCGAGTGGCACCTCCAATGATAGGTCTAGGTTTATTAGCCTTAATTTCAGAAACCGATATCATTAAAAAAGAAGATATAAATGACAACGATGCTGATGGAATTTCTGGTAAAGCAAATTACGTGTGGAGCGTAAATAGCCAAAAAGTTTTATTAGGACGCTTTGGCTGGAAAGCCGGACAACCGACTATTTTAGAGCAAAGTGCAGGCGCTTTTGTGAATGATATGGGTCTAACTAATCGTTTACATAAGATGGAAACGTGTACAGAACAGCAAACTGAATGTTTAAGTGCTCCTAACGGCAACGGTGACAGTGTGAATGATTATGATTTTGAAGTATCAGACCCCATTCTAGATGCCATTGCCTTTTATAGTTCGCATCTAGCCGTACCCGAACGTCGTGACGCTTATTCCGAACAAGTACTTATCGGCAAAGCATTGTTCATGCAAGCGGGCTGTCAAGGTTGTCATACCGAAAGCTATACGACGATTATCGATCAAGATCAGCCTGAGCTTTCAGAGCAAACTATTTTTCCTTATACCGATATGTTACTGCATGATATGGGAGAAAGCCTAGCCGATTTTACCCCTGATAATGAGCCAGCTTCGGCTGATATGTTATATGAATTTTTAGCTACAGCGACAGAATGGCGAACGCCACCATTGTGGGGATTAGGTTTAACTAAAACTATTGATCCACAAGCAACATTCCTACATGACGGTAGAGCAAACACTATAATGGAAGCCGTTTTATGGCATGGCGGTGAAGCTGAAAATGCTAGGAACAAGGTATTAGCATTTAATCAAGAAGAGCGTGAAGCGTTGTTGGCTTTTTTAAATGATCTCTGAGTATTATTTATAATATATTTACAAGAGTCAAAGTGGAATTGAAAAATTATAACTTCTCCAGATGAAGTGGGCTTTGCGCAAAGCACCGCTTTTTCAAGGCGTTAAAGAGTTTCTTTAACGCCTTTTTTATGTCCGGTATGTTATGAATACATGAATTTGAGAGAGTGGCAAAACTCTCTCTTGTATCGTTGCTATTTGTTTATGTGATTTAAAAATAATGAACGTTAACTTGAAATGTTGGCTTAGGTTGTATTAAACACCACTAATTAATTGTTTTTTAATGATGCTACTCGATGATAATGCAAAGTTCTCGGGTAGCGCGGTATGTCCTGCTAATAAGTAAATAACCTTCTGACCGTTTTCAGCAAGTTCAAGCGCATGTTGAAAGTTGATTAAGATCGATGAGGTAATACTTTGTGGGTACTTCTCAGCATCACGGCGAATATATTCAATAAGGTCAATATTAACGTCATCATCATAAAATACCGCATCAGCAAATTGCATTTCTCGATGGGTTTGTAGCGTTAACTTATCCGGGTTGCCGTCGAGGGTGTGCACAAAAACGATTTCTCCTACGGGCGGCGTTATCTCTTGCTTAATGCTGGCGATAAGCTGTTGCTCAGCATCTTGTACATTGCCTTGTAAGATATTTTCACCAATAGGACCTCTTAATATACTTTCCCAAAAAGTGCGTCTATTACGAAGCCCTTTAACTCTTGCTTTTACATGGTCTCGAAACTTAAAGCAAAAATCTGCTAGCTTTCCATAACCATTGGGCAGCGTTTTTTCAATTTGTTCTCTCAGCATCCTTAGTAGTATAGGTGCACTACCAGAGCTTGACATGGCAATAATCATGGGAGTACGATCTATTATCGCTGGCGTGATATAAGTACAAAGTTCTGGTTGGTCGACTACATTGGTCAAAATGTTAAGCGGCTGAGATTCTGATGCAGCGGCTTTATTCACTTTGCTATCGTCGGTTGCCGCAATCACTAAATTAATACCACTTAAGTGCCCAGCTTGATAATTATGCTCTAACCATTTCAGATCATGCGCTTCAACCAAACGCTGAACACTCGGCGATACACTTTCAGCCATAACCGTTATGTTCGTTGTACTTTTTAGTAACAATTCAATTTTACGTGCTGCGACATCACCGCCACCAATGATCATTGCAGAGATGTGGTTAGCATCAAGAAAAATCGGGAAATATTTCATTTAAATAGCCTTTATTATTTTCATTGTTTCTGATATTTGCCTTTAAGTACAAATAAACCGTTAAGACGGAAGTGACAAAAGCGTATCACTGATAGCTAAGCCATTACTGTCACCATATATATAATGTCCAGGAATAAAATGAAGTCCAGCAAAAGTGATGGGAATATTCACATCACCAATACCGAGCTTTTCTGTCTTGATTGGGCAACATCCCAGAGCCTTAACGCCTAAGTCGAGTGTAGCAATAGTACCTGCATCACGAATACAGCCATTTATAACAATACCTTGCCAGCCATTTTTAACGGCTTTCTCAGCAAGCATATCACCTAAAAGCGCATGTGTAATACTGGCTTTACCGTCTACTACCATGACTTTACCTGTGCCATCCGTATCAATTAAGGCTTTGACTTTTGAATTGTCATTGAAACAAGCAACAGTGACAATTTCTCCGTAAAAGATTTTCTTTTGGCCAAAATCAGAGAATAAAGGCTGAGCCAGTGTTAATGCCTTAGGGTAAATGTCATATAAATCTGGAAGAAGATCGAGCATTGCAGAATTCCTTAATAAGCTGAATAGAATACTTGTAGTAAATACTCTATCAGAAGTCTATGTAGGTATTAACTAACAAATGCTAAACTAGTGAAAAATTTATAATGAGAACTTTTCATGCCTTGGATACAACTTCGCTTGAGTGCGAATGAAGAAACATCAGAAAAATATAGCGATTGGTTAAGTGCTTGTGGCGCACAAGCCGTAACTTTTATCGATGCTCAAGACACTCCTATTTATGAGCCACTCCCGGGTGATGAAGTTATATATTGGCATAATACCGTAGTAATGGGCTTATTCGATGCAAGTCATGATATGGATAAAACGATTACGTACCTCAAAAGCATTCATCCTGATAAAAATGAAATGGCTTATAAATTAGAGCAACTTGAAGATAAAGATTGGGAAAGAGAGTGGATGGATAACTTTCACCCGATGAAATTTGGTGATCGTTTATGGATCTGCCCAAGCTGGCGTGAAGTTCCAGACCCAGATGCAGTCAATGTAATGTTAGATCCAGGCTTAGCTTTTGGCACAGGTACACATCCAACGACCGCATTATGCTTAACTTGGTTAGACGGTTTAGATTTAGTCGGGAAAACAGTCGTTGATTTTGGTTGTGGTTCTGGAATTTTATCGCTGGCGGCGCTTAAGTTAGGTGCTAAAAAAGTAATAGGAATTGATATCGACCCACAAGCATTGCAAGCAAGTAAGGCGAATGCTGAAAGAAATGGTGTTGATGATCGTTTAGCGCTTTTCTTACCGAAAGACCAGCCAACGTTTAAAGCAGATGTTGTTGTTGCAAATATTCTTGCTGGCCCATTACGTGAATTGGCGCCAACAATTATTGAATTCGTTGCACCAAATGGCCAGCTTGCATTGTCTGGTGTTTTAGAAGAGCAGGCGAATATATTACAAAAAATTTATGGTCAATGGTGTGAAATGGATGCTATTGCTGTACAGGAAGAGTGGGTTCGTCTTTCTGGTAAAAAAAATTAATCAGAATTCTTGTTACAAATTGAGCAGTATTTGTTAGCTATTTGTACAAATACTGCCCACATCAATGGTTTGCAGAAAGTCAATATTAAAAACGCAAAAAAAAGCAAAAATTGTTCAATTTATATGCTTTGCAATTCAATAAAAAACACGTAAACTTAGCGCCCTTTTGAATAGTAGCTCAAAAAAACAGCAGCATGAAAATTGGTTCGTACACTTTAACAAGTAATGTAATGCTTGCTCCGATGGCCGGAATAACCGACCAACCTTTTCGACAACTGTGTTGTCAAATGGGGGCAGGGTTAGCCGTATCAGAAATGATTTCGTCTAATCCAAAAGTATGGCATACCGAAAAGTCAAAGCTACGAAGTATTCATAGTGAGTTCGCAGGTATTCGTTCCGTCCAGATTGCTGGTTCAGATCCTGAAGAACTCGCGTTTGCTGCGAAAGTTAATGTTGAAAATGGCGCACAAATAATAGATATCAACATGGGCTGTCCTGCTAAAAAGGTCAATAAAAAGCTCGCGGGTTCTGCATTACTAAAAGAACCCAAATTGGTTGAAGAAATTGTGCGAAGTGTGGTTGATGCGGTAAACGTACCAGTAACACTAAAAATTCGTACTGGTTGGTGTGAAAACACTCGTAACGGTATTGAAATTGCTAAAATCGCTGAACACAACGGTATTCAGTCTTTAGTGGTTCACGGCCGAACGCGTAACGACTTTTATAAAGGCGATGCGGAGTATGAAACAATAAAAGCGATTAAACAGGCGGTTAATATTCCCGTTGTGGCTAATGGCGACATTACCAACGCAGTGAAAGCCGCGCAGGTATTAAATTTTACTGGGGCTGATGCTGTAATGGTGGGTCGTGGTGCCCAAGGGAAACCTTGGATTTTTCGAGAAATTAATCATTTCTTGAAAACGGGTGAACATTTGTCTACCCCCTCATTGGAAGAGATTTGTCCGATAGTTATTGGGCATGTAAAGGAGTTACACAATTTTTACGGTGATTTTATGGGTGTTCGTTTTGCTCGTAAGCACGTCTCTTGGTATATGCTCGCGTATGACCAGGAGAAAAAATTTCGTTCTGTTTTTAATGGGTTAGAGTCAACTACCGACCAGATTGACGCATTAGAACTGTATTTTGATAATTTAAATTAACTAGAAAGAGTCTGAACTTTATGTTTGAACAAAATATTTCATCACCATTCGTTACTGGCAAGATCCAAACTCAAGCTGAGTATTCTCCATTACGTACTCAAGCTAAACAAGCTATCAGTAACTACTTATCGCAATTAAATGGTAATGATGTAGATGATATGTACGACCTTGTACTTTCTGAAATTGAAGCGCCAATGTTAGAAGAAGTTATGAAGTATACGCGTGGTAACCAAACACGCGCAGCTAACTTATTAGGTATCAATCGCGGTACTTTACGTAAGAAGTTAAAAAAATACGGCATGAACTAAAAAATAAGACAGGTTGTTCCTGTCAATCGAAAGCACCCTAGGGTGCTTTCTTTATTTCTAGCTAAGGGGTTTTCTTAAGCTAGCTGCTCTTCACAGGGTAGAGGATTTATTTCAAAAGAGATAATACCAATTTGATTAATCAAGTGATCTAGCTTTTTATGAGGGAAAACGGATAAATGCAAGGCATAAAATTTATTAAGTAGTTATTCTCCTTATTAATTTTATAACGTAGTAGTTATTTGTTTTAGCCATTAAAAAAGATCAGTAGATAAGTCAACTTGGTATAAAAGCCAAGGACAAATGTCAACGGCCAGACAATTAAACTAACTTTAAGGTTAACAATAAAGCAATGGATACTCCACGCCCAATCAAACGTGCATTATTAAGTGTTTCTGATAAAACAGGTATTGTCGATTTCGCTCGTAGTTTAGCGCAAAAAGGTGTTGATATTTTATCAACCGGCGGCACAGCAAAGTTATTAGCTGATAATGGTATACAAGTAACTGAAGTTTCTAAATACACTGGTCATCCTGAAATTATGGACGGCCGAGTAAAAACACTTCATCCAAAAGTTCATGGCGGAATTTTAGCTCGTCGTGGTATTGATGAAGCCGTTATGACTGAAAACGATATTAGTGCTATTGATATAGTTGTCGTTAACCTTTACCCATTTGCTAACGCCGTTAGCGATGAAAATTGTAGCCTAGAAAATGCAATCGAAAATATCGATATTGGTGGGCCAACTATGGTTCGCGCTGCAGCAAAGAATCATAAAGACGTTACTATTGTCGTTAATGCAGGCGATTATGACCGTGTATTAGCAGAAATGAATGCAAATGATGATTCATTAACTTACAAAACTCGTTTTGATCTAGCTATTGCTGCCTATGAGCACACAGCTGCTTATGATGGAATGATCGCAAATTACTTTGGTAAAATGCTTAGTGCTCACGGTAGTGAGAATGCTGAAGTTAAATTCGAAGAAAAAAATAAATTCCCACGTACCTTTAATAGTCAGTTTATTAAAGCTGAAGATTTACGTTACGGTGAAAACTCTCATCAAGATGCTGCTTTTTATGTTGAAGCGAACGCACAAGAAGCGTCAGTTTCAACCGCTAAGCAAATTCAAGGTAAAGCACTTTCGTACAATAATATTGCTGACACTGATTCAGCTTTAGAATGTGTTAAAGAATTTGACGAGCCGGCGTGTGTTATCGTAAAACATGCTAACCCTTGTGGGGTTTCAATTGGTGACAATATTTTAGCTGCTTACGAAGGCGCTTACCGAACTGATCCTACATCAGCATTCGGCGGGATTATCGCATTCAACCGTGAATTAGACGCAGACACAGCAGAAGCGATTGTTTCTCGTCAATTTGTTGAAGTGATCATTGCACCAAGTGTTTCAGAAGCTGCGGCACAAATTGTTGCTGCTAAACCTAATTTACGTTTATTAGAATGTGGTGAGTGGTCTACAAAAACGACTGAATTTGATCTTAAACGCGTAAACGGTGGTTTATTAGTACAAGACAGAGATCAAGGCTCAGTAACGCTTGATGATTTAAAAGTAGTAACTAAACGTCAGCCTACTTCTGATGAAATGCGTGATTTGCAATTTTGCTGGAAAGTAGCGAAATACGTGAAATCAAATGCGATTGTTTATGTAAAAAATAGTATGACAATTGGTGTTGGTGCAGGTCAAATGAGCCGTGTTTACTCCGCGAAAGTTGCAGGTATTAAAGCTGCTGATGAAAACTTAGAAGTTAAAGGTTCAGTAATGGCATCTGATGCTTTCTTTCCATTCCGCGATGGTTTGGATGCAGCAGCTGAAGCAGGTATTACTGCAGTGATTCAGCCAGGTGGTTCAATGCGTGATGATGAAGTTATCGCTGCAGCCGATGAACATAACATTGCCATGGTATTCACAGGAATGCGTCACTTCCGCCATTAATCGGTATGTTTGTCGCTGTGTAGCTCAATTTTGTGTCTAAAGTACTCACTGACTAACGTCAGCTCCGTGCTTTACCCTTTAAATAGAGTTACACAGCTTAAAGCATCCTAATTAGCGTAAATTAATAAATTATGATTAGTCTTATAGATAAAATGTTACATTCTATAAGGCTAAAATTATCACTTTTTAAACCCCTCAATCTGTTTCTTCTTTTAAAATCTGCTATAACATGTCGAGTTAAATTTTATTCTTGATATGGAAAACAAATGAAAACAATAAAAATATTACTATCTGCCTCAATTATTAGTTTGTCACTTGCCAGCGTTGCTGCTGGTGCTCACACTATGAAAGCTCATACACAATTAGAGCAAGCTGTTGCCAGCGAACATAGATCTGCTGCTAATAAAAAGCGTGATGAATACCGCAATCCACAACAAACGTTGGAATTTTTCGGATTGAAATCAACAATGACAGTTGTTGAAATTACACCTGGTGGTGGTTGGTATACAGAAATTTTAGCTCCTGCTCTAAAGGGTAAAGGCAAATTAATTGGTGCTCATTACCCTGATACAGGGGAAGACAATTATTACAGTAATTCGCGTAAAAAATTAGAAAAGAAACTTGCTAGTCATGAAATGTTTAGTGAAGTTGTGTTATCAAACTTTGTGCCCAAAAAAACCAGTAAATTAGCACCTGCAGGCACCGCCGATATGGTACTAACTTTTCGCAATTTACATAACTGGGGCGAAGAGGGAGTGAGTCAAGTATTCCTTGACGCATTCAAAGCATTAAAAACTGGTGGTATTTTAGGTGTTGTAGAGCATCGTCTACCAAAAGGTGCTACCCCCAATGATAATAATCGCGGGTATGTATCAATGGAAACAACGATAGCTCAAGCAGAAGCCGCTGGCTTTACATTAGTTGGGACTAGTGAAGTAAACGCGAACGCTAAAGATAAAGCAAGTTATGAGAAAGGCGTCTGGACATTACCGCCAGTGCTTGGTCTTGGGGATAAAGACAAAGAAAAATATCTAGCCATCGGTGAAAGTGATCGTATGACTCTAAAATTTGCAAAGTAGCTAAATAATCTTAAGACTTGCGTCATAACTTCCCTTATAATGACGCAAGTTTTTTAGCATATTTTCTAGCAAATAAAGTAGGGTTAAGATAAATGAATGTTTTAGTTATAGGTAGTGGTGGTCGTGAGCATGCATTGGCATGGAAAGCAGCGCAATCAACACAAGTAGAAAAAGTTTTTGTAGCACCAGGTAATGCAGGTACAGCTACAGAACATAAAGTAGAAAATGTTGCCATTTCTGTTGGTGATACACAAGCACTCATCGACTTTGCTAAAACTCAAAATATTGCCCTTACTATTGTTGGCCCTGAGCAACCTCTTGTTGACGGTGTTGTTGACGCTTTCCAAGCTGAAGGACTAACTATTTTTGGTCCAAGTGCCAAAGCTTCTCAACTTGAAGGTTCAAAAGCATTTACTAAAGATTTCTTAGCACGAAATGATATTCCAACTGGTTGGTACGAAAATTTCACTGAAATTGAACCAGCGTTAGCATATGTTCGTGAAAAAGGTGCTCCTATTGTTGTGAAAGCTGACGGCTTAGCTGCGGGTAAAGGTGTTATTGTTGCGATGACATTAACTGAAGCCGAAGATGCTATTCAAGATATGTTAGCGGGTAATGCTTTTGGCGATGCAGGTCATCGTGTCGTTATTGAAGAATTTCTTGATGGTGAAGAAGCAAGCTTTATTGTCATGGTAGATGGCAAAAATGTTTTAGCGATGGCAACAAGCCAAGATCACAAACGTGCATATAATAATGATGAAGGACCAAATACAGGTGGAATGGGAGCTTATTCTCCTGCTCCGGTTGTAACACCTGAACTTCATCAACGTATTATGGATGAAGTTATTTATCCTACCGTAGAAGGAATGTCCAAAGAAGGAGCACCTTATACTGGATTTTTATACGCAGGATTAATGATCGGTGCATGTAGCACACCAAAAGTTATTGAATATAACTGTCGATTTGGTGACCCTGAAACACAACCTATTATGATGCGTTTAAATTCTGACATCGTAGCCTTATGTTTATCAGCTTGTGCAGGTGAATTAGATAAAGCGACGATAGATTTTGATCCTCGACCTGCCGTTGGTGTAGTACTGGCCGCTGGCGGTTATCCAGGAAGTTATGGAAAAGGAAAAGTTATATCAGGGCTAAAAACTAATACACACCCAGATAGAAAAACTTTCCATGCTGGAACAACAGAAAAAAATGGTGATATAGTCACAGCTGGTGGTCGTGTTCTTTGTGCTACAGCATTAGGTCAATCTGTTACAGAAGCCCAAAAATCTGCCTACGCTTTATTACATGAAATTAGCTGGGAAGAAGTACAATTTAGAACAGATATTGCTTACCGAGCTATTTCTAGAGAACAAAGTTAACCTGTTCTTGTTACGTGTTAAAATAAAAGCCTCTATTAAGAGGCTTTTTTATTGACTAAAATTTACTAAATCTACTGGGATCTAACTCTTTAATTGACAAAGATCTTTGTAAAAAAAATAGCTGTTAATGTAGAAAAAAGTAGATCAAACAACAAGACTGTTCAAATAAACCTCAATAAACACGTGCTGTGTACGTTAAATGAACGAATGATCCTTTATTTCAAATTAATGACAAAAAAGGGTTGACGCCCAGCGAGAAATGTCTAGAATGCGCTCCAGTTCCAAGAGGTTCAGTTAAAACGAATCGCCAAACGGACGTTTTGATAAGTTAACTTCTCTTTATAAGAGCTAAATAGTTAACTTA
>CAJWBY010000117.1 GCA_913020705.1 uncultured Colwellia sp. | reverse complement strand
ACTTGTTGTTCTAATACATAGAATAAGTGTACTGGATTTGCAGCGACTTCAATATTATCGAAATTAAAAACTCGTGATAGGATCTTAAAAGCAAAACGTGTAGATAAACCTGACATCCCCTCATCAATGCCTGCATAATCTTTATATTCTTGGTAAGATTTTGCTTTGGGATCTGTATCTTTTAACGTTTCACCATCATAAACACGCATTTTTGAGTAGATGCTAGAGTTGTCAGGATCTTTTAAGCGTGAGAGCACTGAAAATTTTGCTAATATTTCTAAAGTGTCGGGTGCACATTGCGCTGTTTTTAATTCACTGTGTTCAAGTAATTTTTTATAAATATTTACTTCTTCAGAAACTCGCATGCAATAAGGCACTTTAACGATATAAACTCTATCTAAAAATGCTTCGTTATTTTTGTTATTTCTAAAGGTTTGCCATTCAGATTCATTAGAATGTGCGAGCAAAATTCCATTGAAAGGTAGGGCTGACAAGCCTTCTGTAGAGTTATAGTTTCCTTCTTGTGTTGCAGTTAATAGAGGATGTAATACTTTAATAGGGGCTTTAAACATTTCTACAAATTCCATCATGCCTTGATTAGCACGACATAATGCACCTGAATAACTATAGGCATCAGGATCATTTTGTGAAAAGTGCTCTAACTGTCGAATATCAACTTTACCAACGAGGGCCGAAATATCTTGATTGTTATCGTCGCCAGGCTCTGTTTTTGCAATAGCGATTTGATCAAGAATAGATGGATACAGTTTAACGACTTCAAATTTAGCAATATCACCTTTAAATTCATGTAATCTTTTGGCGACCCAAGGAGACATAATTGTATTTAAATAACGTTCTGGAATTTTATATTCTTTCTTTAATATTTTTCCATCCTCATTAGCATCAAATAAACAAAAAGGGTGATCGTTTACTGGGCTTCTTTCACCATTAGCGCTGAGCACATAAATGGGTTCTTGTTGCATTAGTGCTTTTAATTTTTCAGCGAGCGAAGATTTTCCGCCACCGACAGGACCTAATAAATACAGAATTTGTTTTTGTTCTTCAAGGCCTTGAGAAGCGTGCTTAAGATAAGCAACAATTTGCTCTACCGCTTCTTCCATACCATAAAAATCTTTAAAAGCAGGGTAACGTGCAATAACACGGTTTGAAAATATACGGCTTAAGGTAGGTTCAGCAGAGGTATCTATCATCTCTGGATCACCGATGGCGAGTAATAATCGCTCTGAAGCTGTTGCGTAAGCGAGTTTGTCTTTTTGACAAATACTTAGAAATTCTTGAATACTAAAGCTCTCTTCTTGAGCTTCATCGTAACGGGATTGATAATGCTGAAAAATACTCATAACTGCCTCCATGAAGGAAAAAATTTGCAGATGAGTAAAAACTTATCGTGAAAAAATTTTGATATTGTTTAACTCACTCAAATAAGACCGAGAAACTATCGATACCTACTTCAAATACACAGATATCTTCAATTGAAATGGGTATGTCTATGCTTAAGTTTAGACGGTATTTTTTAAGTTATGAGGATAATTATAGAATTTTTTGTAACAGAGCAGTGTAATAAAAGGCCTTGGTATTGATAAATATAGAAAATTTATTGTTAAATTTTACGTATAAAAAAACCAGAGTATAGACTCTGGTTTTACTAAAATGCGGTAAAATTATTTAATAACGCGTTTTATACTAAGCGAAATTTGCAGAAGCAAAATCCCAGTTAGCTAATGCCCAGAAACCTGCCATGTAGCTTGGGCGAAGGTTACGGTAATCAATGTAGTAAGCATGTTCCCATAAATCTACTGTTAATAACGGTGTAACGCTATCGTCAGTTAATGGTGTTGCTGCATTTGATGTATTAACAATCGCAAGGCTACCGTCAGCGTTTTTCACTAACCAAGTCCAGCTTGAACCAAAGTTGTTGATTGCACTGTCAGTGAATTTAGTTTTAAATTCATCGAAAGAACCGAAGCTTGCATTAATTGCATCAGCTAAAGAACCTGTTGGTTCGCCGCCGCCATTTGGGCTTAAGCTGTTCCAGTAAAAAGTATGATTCCAAATTTGTGCTGCATTATTGAAAACGCCTGCAGATGAAGTTTTAACGATGTCTTCTAAAGACTTTCCTTCAAATTCAGTACCCTCAATTAATCCATTAAGTTTTACAACATAAGTGTTGTGATGCTTACCGTAGTGAAACTCAAGTGTTTCAGCTGAAATGTGTGGTGCAAGTGCATCTTGTGCATAAGGTAATGCTGGTAATTCAATAGCCATTATTTTCTCCAGAAATGGGTTGTACAAATTTATTTTTGCGCAAAAATAAAGAAATTGTTTGCTGTTATTTAAAACTCAGTTAAAACCTAGTAAACTAGTCAAGTATTATTCAAGCTTGCATAGTGTACTCACTTATATAGGTTTTGCCACTGTAAATATCAAGCTTGTTATTACTTATAAGACTAAATAATGCTTTTTAGTCTTTATTGCCTTGATTATTTTAGTGCTGACTCCATTGATCAAAGCAATAAACATTAAATTTTATATTAAAGGTCGATATTGTTTCGGTCGCATTTAGAGGTATCCCATGGACACTATTGAACGTATTAAAGAACAGATTTCAGAAAACAGCATATTATTATTTATGAAAGGCTCACCTAAATTACCGAGCTGTGGTTTTTCGTCTCAAGCTTCACAAGCATTAATGCAATGTGGTGAAAAGTTTGCTTACGTTGATATCCTTCAAAATCCAGATATTCGCGCTGAATTACCAAAATATGCTGACTGGCCAACATTCCCGCAATTGTGGGTTGATGGTGAATTAGTAGGTGGCTGTGACATTATTATGGAAATGTTTCAACAAGGTGAATTACAAACCTTGATCAAAGAATCTGCAGAAAAAAACATTTCTGAAGAAAAAGCTTAATCAAATAGAAAACTGATGAATTTAACTTTTTTATCGAAAACGATGAAAATAAGTTGAAAATCAGCTTATTGTCTCAATAATAGGTGTAATCAGTTTTTAGTTTAAATCAATTTAATAATAATATTGGAGAATGAAATGAGTGTATTAGTTGGTCGTTCAGCACCAGATTTTACTGCAGCAGCTGTTTTAGGTACTGGCGAAATCGTTGATAGCTTTACGTTGTCAGAAGCTATTAAAGGTAAAAAAGCCGTAGTATTTTTCTACCCATTGGATTTTACTTTTGTATGTCCATCAGAGCTTTTAGCTTTTGATCACCGCATGGAAGAATTTAAAAACCGTGGCGTTGAAGTTATCGGTGTTTCTATCGATTCACAATTTTCACATAACGCATGGCGTAACACTCCAGTAAATGAAGGTGGTATTGGTCCAGTTCAATACACTTTAGTTGCTGATACTAAGCACGAAATATGTAAAGCATATGACGTTGAGCATCCAGAAGCTGGCGTTGCATTTCGTGGTTCATTCTTAATCGATGAAGAAGGCAATGTACGTCATCAAGTAATTAATGACTTACCATTAGGTCGCGATGTTGATGAAATGATCCGTATGGTTGATGCATTACAATTCCATCAAGATCACGGTGAAGTTTGTCCTGCTGGCTGGAACAAAGGCGATAAAGGTATGACTGCTTCTCCTGAAGGTGTTGCATCTTACTTAGCTGATAACGCAGATCAACTTTAAGTTCTTGCGCAGTATAGCAATGGGATGATACTCATTTTAAAAAATAAAAAACCGCATTAATGCGGTTTTTTTATATGCGTAATTTATCGAAATAGCTCTTTAATAATCAATATACCTAGTTAACAACCAAAAAATCAAAGTTAAATCACTAGAAGTACTGAAATAAATAAAAATCGATCTACACTTAATTTATTACCTTATTTATTGTTGGAAAAGATTTGTTTTTACCCAAAGTTGTTTATGAGAATTTACCCTATGTTTATTTTATTTTTAGCGGTTTTTTACTCACTTTTGAAATGACATGGCCAATATTGTTTTCAGCCAGTCTATTTTATAGTGCTGGATGTATTACATTAGTATCGCGTTCAGCACACCGTAGACTCGACAGACAAAAAAATCTCGGTATTAAACATAAAATACCTGAGCTGCTTTATGAATATTTACCCTACATTTATAGTGCGATTGGCATTTTTACGATAATGATCACAAAAAATGCACTTTTTCAATTTTGTGCATTTACTTTACTTGTTTTAGCGGTTAGAAATTTACTATGTCGGCACAAAAATCGTACGAGTGCAGTGAAACATTTTTAATCATTATTAGAAGGTTCAGCGTGTAGCTGAGCTTCATCATCTATGACTAAAGGCCAGCCACCCATTTTTTGCCATTTATTGACAATAAAACAAAAAAGTTCAGCCGTTTTTTCAGTATCATAAAGTGCAGAATGCGCTTCACTATTATTGAACTCTAAACCCGCAGCCAAACATGCTTTAGCCAATACTGTTTGCCCCAGCGCTAAACCAGACAACGTTGTAGTATCAAAACTAACGAAAGGGTGGAATGGAGAACGTTTTATCAAACAGCGTTCAGTAGCAGCATTGACAAAACCTAAATCAAATGACGCATTATGAGCAACCATTACTGCACGTTGACAGCCAGCAGCTTTCATCTTTTTACGAATTAATTTAAATGTTCCTGTTAAAGCGGTGTATTCATCAACAGCTCCACGTAAAGGGTTTGTTGGATCAATACCTGTAAACTCTAATGCGGCTTTTTCTAAGTTAGCACCTTCAAACGGGTCAACGTTAAAGTGGATAGTTTCATCAAGCGAGAATAGTCCGGTTTCTTCATCAAGTAATAAAGTTGTTGCGGCTATTTCTAATAATGCATCTGTTTGCGCATTAAATCCTGCTGTTTCAACATCAACAACAACGGGAAAGTAACCTCGAAAGCGTTGGGCAAAAGCACTTTTAGCATTTTTATCGTCAGAACTATTATTTTTATTTTGAAGGCTTTTACTCATAGTTACGTCTTTTTTAAGTTAATATTCAATTACAATAAGCAAATTATCGCAGAAATAAATTGGAAACACTATGCGAACACGGCGATGTGGCTTGAAAATTATGAAAAAATTGTTGATAACTGCTAAAGTTATAAAATACATTGTCGATAACAGATACGTGGCAGGATAAAAAGATAAATATTTTATGAAAAAATCTATCATCTCAATATTATTATGCGTATTTGCAAGTCAAGCTGATGCTGGTATTCGTCAGTATGGTGCAGATTTGGAGCATGCTAATTGGCAATTAACCAATAATTCTCGATTGCAGTGTACGTTATCGCATCAAATACCTAATTATGGCGAAGCAAAATTCTATAGTACGGCTAGCCGTAAAATGAATATGGAATTTGAACTCGATATGATGCGCTTACCTGATACTTATTCCCTGGCAGAAGTTCGCTCTGTTGCTCCTAATTGGCGTCCGGGCAAAAATGGACGGACTATTGCCGACATGAAACTTCATAAACAGTTTACGCCAACCTTACCAAAAAAGGTTGCTTGGAATATGCTGAATGAATTAGAACAGGGTATGAACCCAACTTTTTACTATAACGATTGGTATAGTGAAAATGAACTGATTTCAGTAGGTATATCTACAGCAAAATTCAACCGTGCTTATCAAGAATTTATTGGCTGTGTTGGTAATTTACTTGATTATAATTTTGATGATATTTCTTACACGGTTTTGAATTATCAATTTGGCGGTGACAGCTTAACTAAATCGTCTAAAAAACGTTTATCGATGATTGCAGAGTATCTTACTTTAGATCAAGACCTTGAATTAGTACTTATTGACGGTTATACCGACAGTTATGGTGGCAGAAACGATAACTTGAAAATATCTAATCGACGTGCAAAAACGATTCGTGAACATTTTGTAAAAAATGGTATTGATCCAAGCAGAATTGAAGCAAAAGGTTATGGTGAAAAACGTCATGTAGCGTCGAATAATACTATTATTGGTCGAGCTCAAAACAGACGTGTTGTTATTCGAATGGAACAACCGTAAAGACGAATTTACTGTTAAAAAATATATTTTATCAATAATCAGTTGAATAGGCTGGTAGGTTATCTTAATCTACCAGCCTATTTTTTTATTGGATCTTCTATAATGCGACCATTGTTTAAATCGTTATTCGCTTTGTTGGTTTTAACAAGCTTTACCAGTTTGGCAAAAACTAATGATGCATATACTTATGCTAATTACGACCAAGTAAAAACAACCCATATATATTTAGACCTAGCGGTTAACTTTGATGAGAAGTCGCTTTCGGGCTTTGCTGAATTATCATTAGACTGGTTAAGCAAAACGTCGAAGCCGATTATTCTTGATACGCGTGATTTGATTATCCACCGTATTATGGCGCAAACAACCTCAGGCCAATGGCGTGGTGTAAGTTTTAAACTTGATGAACGTGAAAGCGTTTTAGGTTCCAAACTGACCATTAACAATACATTTAAAGCACAGAAAGTTCGTATTTATTATCAATCTACTGAAAAAGCGTCAGGTTTACAGTGGCTATCTCCAGAGCAAACAGCGGGTAAAAAGCATCCTTTTCTCTTTAGTCAAAATCAAGCGATTCATGCTCGTTCATGGATCCCCGTACAAGACACACCAAGTGTACGTGTAACTTATACAGCACGTATAACCACTCCGGATAATTTATTAGCTGTAATGAGCGCAAACAATGAACCTGATACTGCTCGTGATGGTGATTATTTCTTTAGCATGCCTCAAGCTATTCCACCATATTTGATTGCGATTGGCGCAGGTGATTTGCAATTTAAGTCAATGAGCAAGCAAACCGGAATTTATGCTGAAGCAAGTATTTTAGATGCCGCAGTTGCTGAATTTGATGATACTCAAGCGATGATTGATGAGTCTGAAAAATTATTTGGACCTTATCGTTGGGGTCGTTATGATTTACTCATTTTACCGCCTAGCTTTCCTTTTGGTGGTATGGAAAACCCACGTTTGTCTTTTATTACGCCAACCGTTATCGCAGGTGATAAAAGTTTAGTTAACTTAATTGCTCATGAACTTGCTCACTCTTGGTCTGGTAATTTAGTTACCAATGAAAGCTGGCGAGACCTATGGTTAAACGAAGGCTTCACCAGTTATGTTGAAAACCGCATTATGGAAGCTGTATTTGGTGAAGACAGAGCTGTAATGGAACAAGCGCTTGGTGCACAAGATTTAAACTATGAAATTGCAGAATTACCCCCTGGTGATACTCAGCTTTATATAGATCTGAAAGGACGAGATCCAGATGATGCCTTTTCTGGGGTGCCTTATGTTAAAGGTCAATTATTTTTAATGTTTTTAGAAGCTAAATTTGGTCGTGAAAAATTTGACTTATTTATTCTAGATTATTTTAATAGTCATGCTTTTGAAAGCTTAGGAACTACTAATTTTGTTATATATTTAAAGAATAATCTCACACATAAATACCCAAATATTGTAAGTGATGAAGAAGTAAATGAATGGATATATGAGCAAGGTTTACCAAGTTATGCGCCTAAGCCAACATCAAGTGCATTTACGACTATCGATGGCCTTATTAATCGTTTAGTTGGTGATGAGATAACTTTAGCTAAATTACCTACTAAAGCATGGACACTTCATGAATGGTTGCACTTTATTAATAACTTACCTGTAACATTACCTACTGAGCGAATGAGCGCACTTGATAAAGCCTTTAATTTAACTTCAAGTACTAATGCTGAAATTGCTCATGCATGGTATTTATTAGCATTAAGAACTGGCTACGATACGGTTTATCCTGCGATGTCAAAATACTTGATTTCAATTGGTCGACGTAAATTAATTGTACCGCTGTATAAAGCGCTAGCTGAAACACCTGAAGGAAAAGCTTGGGCACTTGAAGTTTACGCAAAAGCACGTCCGGGTTATCACGGTTTAGCTCAAGGTACTATTGATGGAGTTCTAAAAGGTAAGTAATCAACTTTATATATTCGCTTTTTGAAATGAAAACGCCACACTAAAATTTATTAGCGTGGCGTTTTTTATACTAATTGTTCACATGTTTTTTCAGTTATTTATTCGAACTATCTTCAACAATCACATCGACTTGTCTCATGTTGTTTTGATGTGAAATAACCACACGAATACTCTGCATTTCTTGATTGAAATTTAACGTTAAACGGCCACGCTTTCTCTCTTGCCCTAACGGTTGACCGTACTCTTTTTGATAGAAAGAAATAATATCTTCTTCCGTACTTTTAGAAAAGTAATTAACCACCGCAGGAATTTCATCTTTAAATTCGGCAAAAATACGTGCGTCACTCATGGTTGGAATTGTTACGATAACTTTTTCATCCGCAACGGCCAAGTTGACGTTTAACAAAGTACAAGCCAACAAAATTGCACTAAATGAAGAAGCTGATTTTTTGTATGTTTTTGAAGCGAAATTGTTAAACATAGATTTTGATCCTTTCATGATTCTCCTCAATTTAGTTTGTTGAAACGTAACTATCAAGGTTATTTTTAGCAATTTGAAATTTATGCGTATTAATCCATTGTTTAATTAATAAATAGCAACAGGTTTATTAATCATCTAATTGTATAAATATCAATAACTATATGATTAATAATTAATTAACCTGAACGGTCAACAAAATCATCACGATAGTGGTCAACCCATAGTGCCGTGGCTCCGCAAATAGCAACAGGCATCACAACTAAATTAATAATAGGGATCATTGAAAATAATGCGGTAGTGATGCCAAAACCATAGCTTAATCCTTGTTTCTGCTTGAGGGCGTAACGCATTTCATCAAAGTTAATTTTATGGTTATCAAAAGGGTAATCTTTATATTGAACCGCCATCATCCATGCTAAAAAAAGAAACCATAGCACTTGGCCTATAACAGGCAATATCCAATAAAGAATAAAAAAACCTAAAGCGCGAGGCAGATAATAACGTAATTTACACCATTCCCTAGAAAGCAATCGGGGTACATCTTTTATTACATCCATTGTTGAAGCTGGAGGAATAGTTTTACCACAGAGTAATAGTTCCATCTTCTCTGATAATAAACCATTAAAAGGGGCTGCAATCCAATTTGCTACAGCACTAAAAACAAATGAAAACATCACTAAAAAAAAGAGAAAAGCGATGGGCCATAAAAAGGTACTTAACCAAGAAAGCCAATCTGGCACCCAGTTATCTAACATAGACATATAAGTGTCTAGTTCTAAGAACAAGCGATAAAAAGCGAAACTAAACAAAACCAAATTGACGAATAGTGGTATCAAAACAAACCGACGAATGCCTTTTTTTCTGACGAGTTCAAATCCTTTGATAAAATAACCTGCGCCACTGTTAGCTAACGGCTGATTAATATTTGTATTCATTGGTCGTTTTTTATCCTTACACGCTGTTTTAACTGTGATTATAGAATATATTCATAAATAGAACAGATGTTTCATGTTACAAAATATAGATAATTCTGGTAAAATTTTCCTGTTAAGAAAAATTAGAATATAACATAAAAGGTTTCTCCACTTTATGCGTTTAAAGCATATAAAACTAGCGGGTTTTAAATCGTTTGTCGATCCAACCAAAGTGCCATTTGAACAACAAATGACTGCTATCGTTGGACCAAATGGTTGTGGGAAATCTAATATTATTGACGCTGTTCGTTGGGTGCTGGGTGAGAGCTCTGCAAAAAACTTACGTGGCGATGCGATGACCGATGTTATTTTTAATGGTGCAGCTACGCGTAAACCGGTAGGACAGGCATCGGTTGAACTGTTATTTGATAATGTTGACGGTCGTATTCAAGGGAATATGGCAGACCGTAATCAAGTATCAATTCGACGTGTGATCAACCGAGATAGTCAAAATACCTATTATTTAAACGGCACTAAATGTCG
Source organism: uncultured Colwellia sp. (assembly GCA_913020705.1). The sequence continues at coordinate 5,553 of CAJWBY010000117.1, read as the reverse complement.
TCGTCGCGATATTACGGACATCTTCCTTGGTACCGGCCTCGGTCCTCGTAGTTATGCGATTATCGAGCAGGGTACTATCTCAAAACTTATTGAATCAAAACCTCAAGAGTTACGGGTTTTCATTGAAGAAGCTGCGGGAATTTCAAAATATAAAGAACGCCGTCGAGATACTGAAAATAGAATTCGTCATACACGAGAAAATCTTGAACGCTTAAACGATATCCGTGTCGAACTTGGCTTGCAAATTGATAAATTACACCAACAAGCAGAAGCGGCAAAGCGTTTTAAAACATTGAAAACCAAAGAGCGAAAATATCGCGCTGAGTTTACCGTTTTGAAATGGCAAAAGTTTGATCTACAGGCTAATCAACAAAAAGAGCAAGTGAGTAAATACCAAACTGAAATTGAAGCGTTGGTGGTTGCACAAAAACAAATCGACATCCAATTGTTTAATGCTAAGCAGCAAATGACTATAGGTGGAGAATCTAGCGGTGACCTTCATCAGACAAAATTATTATTAAGTAATAATATAGCTCGTGCAGAGCAAAACATCAAACATTTAAAACAACAAAAACAAAAAGCCCAACACGATAATAGTGTTACACAACAACAGCTAATTAATGCTCAACAATTAGTGTTGGTGGAGCAAAAAAATCTACAACAAAGCACGTTGAATATTTCAGAGCATGAACCAGAACTCGAATTAATAGAGCAGCAATTAACTGAAAGCCAAATACAACTAGATGATTTTTTAGCGCAACAGCGCAGTGAACATCAACAATGGCAAACTATACAATTGCAACATAAAGAATTAAATGATCAAAAAATTGGTGTAAAACAAAAAATATCTCAATTAAGCGAACAAATTAATCAACAACAACAACGACAACAATCTTTAACACTTTCATTAGCAAGCTTGTTTGATGAAAAGCTCAGTGAAAATAATATCAGCATAAATGATGTTCAATCAAAGCTACTCGAGCAAGAAAAACAGCACAATACGTTGTTAAAGCAATATGCAGATAATGAAATTTTACTGCTCGATATAACGAAAGAAATCAACTTCACTTCGCAACAACAAGCCCAGAATAATGGCGAGACCTCAGCATTAAATTTATCGTTAGAGCAGTTCACCATTCAACAGAATGAACAGGCTGATTGGAGCCTTAAACAAAAACAATGGCTAACCGAACAAGGGTTCAATACCTTGGGCTCAATTTATCAATTATTGAATGTAGAAACTGAGTGGCAGGCAAGTGCAGAGTTAGTATTACATCATTGGTTGCAGGGAGAGTTGGTTGAGCGTTTTCCTGAAGCGTTAACCATAGAACCTTTATTTTTAGTGCTCAATGAACAGAACAATAAAATATCCCCTCTTTCTTCTGTAACTCCTAAAGCGGGAACGTTAGCCCAGAAGGTTAACGGTCTTGCTGCGATTACGACCTTTTTAAATACTATTTTTCTCGCTGATGATTATCAACAAGCGCAAAAAATGATTTTAACACTGGCAGATCATGAATCGGTTATTTGCAAAGATGGTACTTGGTTAAGTACGTACTTTTTGAGGAAAGGAAGTGCAGATAACCTAAATGCAATGCTTCAGTTAACCGATAGTATAACTCGTACATCAGAGAAAGTTGCACAATTACAACTCGATATAACAAGTAACTTAGCCAAAGAAACCCAGCTTACTCATCATAAAGAAGCGTTAATAATTAAGGCTAAGTCACTTAAAGGCGCTATCGATAAATCGTTAACTCAAAACCAATCTTTAAAACAACAAATAGCATTAATTAACCAAGCTTTGCAACAGCGTGATAAACAAAGTGCTATATATCAAAAAGAACTTAATGCCCTTGACGCTTTATTGATTGAGAACAGTAAAATGTTATTGGAGCAAGAGTCCGCTCTAGAACGATTACCAAAAAATGATGCTAATCAGCTTATTGATATCAGTACAGCACAAGAACGTCTGCAAAGAAAAATTCAAGATAGCCAAGCAAGTACTCAGAACTTTCATCAAAAAAAGCATCAGCAAGCACTGATTATTGAAAAATCTAAACATGAGCAATCTCAAGGTAAGTTGTCATTAGCACGTGCACAAGAAAGTATTCAACAATTGACTGAACAACAACTGACGCATCAAAAGGTCATTGAAGATTGTGCATCTCCGTTACAAATTGATGAGCAAAAACTACAAACATGGTTAATTGATTTAGCAAGTCTTGATGAAGAGATAAAGAAAATCAAACATGATACAACGGATACTCAAACGTTGATTAATGAAACTGAGTCAAAAGTTCAGCAAATAACTAAAAAATTAAATAATAAAAAAGAACAAATCAACGCTGTGCATCTTACGGCAGAAAGTTATCGATTACGTGCAGATGCAGCACTTGAACAATTAAACGAGATGCAAGAAAACTTATTGGCTGTACAAGCAACTATGCCTGCTCAGGCTAAAGAAGGGATATGGCAAGCTCATATTGTGAATTTAGGAAAGGATATTGGTCGATTAGGCGCAATAAACTTAGCAGCTATTAATGAGTATCAAATACAATTTGAACGAAAAACATACCTTGATCAACAAGATGAAGATTTAACCCAAGCCATTAATACGTTAGAATTAGCGATTGCTAAAATAGATAAAGAAAGTCGTCATAAGTTTAAAGATACTTTTGAAAAAATTAATAGTGATCTCAAAGCATTATTTCCTAAAGTATTTGGTGGCGGTAGTGCATATTTAGCGTTAACAGATGATGATATGCTTGAAACGGGTGTTACTATTATGGCTAGACCGCCAGGCAAAAAAAATAGTACGATTCATTTATTATCTGGTGGCGAAAAAGCGCTGACCGCATTATCATTAGTGTTCGCGATTTTTAGATTAAATCCAGCACCATTTTGTATGCTTGATGAAGTAGATGCACCACTTGATGACGCTAATGTCAGCCGTTTTTGTAATTTGGTTAGAGAAATGTCTCAAACCGTACAATTTATTTATATTAGTCATAATAAAATAGCGATGGAAATGGCGAGTCAGTTAACGGGTGTAACTATGTTTGAGCCGGGCGTTTCAAGAATGGTAGCAGTTGATATAGATGAGGCCATTGCAATGGCTGAACTTGAATAAGAATAATAATAATAAGTAAAAGCTAAACAAAGCTGAAAGTAGAATAATAAAAGGTTATACGATGGAATATAATTTAAAAACAGCATTAATTGTTATTAGTGCTGTGGTGATCACTGCAATATTTGTTCATGGTTTTTGGACGATTAGAAAAAACAAAAACCCATACAAATTGAAAGCAAAATCTAATAATGAAAACGTTGAAACACCGCATCGTGGTTTTGACGGTTCAGGATTTGATCAAGACGGTGTGAGCAAACCTAGAGTTGTAGAAAACCCACTCAATGACGAAGTTTCGCATCAAGAAATCCCCATGCCTGCTTCGAGTGATTATGAAGAGCAAGCGAGCTCATATCGAGAATTTAATGCAGAAGATAATGAACCAAGCTTAGGCGACATGTCTTCTTTAGATAAAATGACTAATAATAAAGAAAACAATGTACCTGATTTACGTGCACAAGAAGAATCATTGTTTGAACAAGTAAAAGCAGAAGAAGCACCTGTTGTTAAAAAAGTTGAAAAAAGCCTTTATCAAACTCCAGTAACAGCAGCTAAACCAACAATAAAGGCTTCATCTTATGTGGCTAAAAAAGCGCCTGTTAAACGAGATCAAATAGAGCTTAACTTTGATGACACAGTAAATAAAAGTGCTTCATCAGTTAAAAAAGATCCTGTACTGACCAAGCGTAAGAAAGTAAATATCGAACCTGAAGTGCTGATTATTTCAGTCGTTATGCCTGAAAGCCAACAAATGTCTGGCGCAGCACTTTTACCAACTTTGTTAACCTTAGGCATGAAGTACGGTGATATGAACATCTTTCATCGTCATGAAGACAATGCCGGTAATGGTAAAGTTACCTTCAGCTTAGCAAATATAATGAACCCAGGTACATTTGATCTAGACAATATGGAAAGTTTTACTACACAAGGTATTAGTCTCTTTATGACATTACCTAGTTGCGGTGAAGCTTCTGTAGTATTTGATCAAATGTTAAATGCCGCTAAGCAGTTGGCTTTAGAATTTGGCGGTCAATTATTAGATGACAAACGTAGTGTGATGACCAAACAAACAGAGCAGCATTACACCAGTAAAATTCGTGAATTTGAGCGCAGAAACTTAATAGCCTCAGCTTAAGGTTAACTAAACCACCGACAGGTTAATTGAATAAATTAACCTGTATTTTCAATTCTTTCAAAAGTAAATAATCTTTATGTCATCAACTGATAACACTATTCGCGTAAAAGAACTTCATCAACAAATTAATCAATTAAATCATCAGTATTACGTGCTTGATGAACCTAGTGTTCCTGATGCTGAATATGATCGTTTAATGCGCGAACTTATTTCGATTGAAATCGCTGACCCTGAATTGAAGTTATTGGATTCTCCTAGCCAAAAAGTAGGAGGACAAGCGTTAAAGTCTTTTACTCAAGTCACACATCAAGTTCCCATGTTATCGCTTGATAACGTATTTTCGGCAGATGAATGGCAAGCATTTGCTAAACGTGTTCAAGATCGACTTTTGTCAAAAGAAACAATTAAGTATTGTGCTGAGCCAAAGCTTGATGGTTTAGCGGTGAGTTTACGTTATGAGAACGGGGTATTAGTACAAGCAGCGACACGTGGTGATGGTGCTATTGGTGAAAATATTACTGAAAATGTTAGGACCATCAAATCAATACCTTTAAAACTATTGGGTGATAATTACCCTGAAATATTAGAGGTTAGAGGCGAGGTTTTCATGCCGAAAGCGAGTTTTAATGCCTTGAATGCCCATGCTTTAAAAAAGGGTGAAAAAGGTTTTGCTAACCCTAGGAATGCAGCCGCAGGTAGTTTACGTCAACTTGACTCTAAAATTGCTGCGAAACGTAACTTAGCTTTTTATGTATATGGTATTGGTTATGTCGAGCAAGCGTCTAGTCAAACATTAGGTGAGGAGTGGTTAGACAATTCACATTATCATCGTCTTTGTCAGTTGAAATCACTTGGTTTACCTATGTGTCCTGAAGTGAAGTTACTGGATGATTCGACGCAAGTTGATAGTTTTTATCAATATATTATGCAAGAACGCGACAATTTAAGTTATGAAATTGATGGCACTGTTTTTAAAGTTGATGATATAGCCTTACAGCAAAAGTTAGGTTTTGTTGCACGAGCGCCTCGTTGGGCAACCGCTTATAAATTTCCAGCTCAAGAAGAAACCACACAATTGCTTGATGTTGATTTTCAAGTAGGTCGAACAGGGGCAATCACGCCTGTCGCGCGTTTAAATCCTATTTTTGTGGGTGGCGTAACTGTGAGTAATGCTACTTTGCATAACCAAGATGAAATTGACCGTTTAGGAATTAAAATCAACGATTTCGTTACTATTAGGCGCGCTGGTGATGTGATCCCGCAAATCGTGAGTGTTCAACTGCAAAAA
>CAJWBY010000116.1 GCA_913020705.1 uncultured Colwellia sp. | reverse complement strand
TGTAACAGTTCAGTTAAACTTCTTTCAAGAGCAACTTCAAAACTAGGATGCGCACCAAATGAGGCAAAAACCCCACCTGTTTTAGGGTTCATTAACGTGACACACATAACAGGAAACTGACCACCTAACGAAGCATCTTTAACGACAACAGGAAAGCCCTGTGCTTCAAGCCCTTCAATACCGGCTAAGATACTTGGATATTTTGCAATAACGTCTTTAGGTACGTCAGGTAAAACAATTTCTTCTGCAATAATTTGCTTTTTAACAGCACGTTCAAAAATTTCTGACAAACATTGCACTTGTGCTTCTGGCAGGTTATTTCCTGCAGCCATGCCATTACTTAAGAATAAGTTTTCAATTAAGTTTGAAGGGAAATATACAGTTTCGCCATCGGAATGGCGTACATAAGGAATTGAACAAATTCCGCGTTCTGTCATACCTGAATTTGTATCAATAAGGTTTGAACCGCGCAACTCTTCTTCTGGGTTATAAATACCTAAACAGTGATCATCTAAAATATCATTTGGCAGTTCATCATTCTCGCCTGGAACAAACCATTTTTCATTTGGATAATGCACGAAATCGCTGTTAGCGATGTCCATACCAAAAAACTGATCATTATAAAAAAAGTTACAGTTAAGTCGCTCAATAAATTCACCAAGCGCAGAACAAAGCGCACTTTCTTTAGTCGATCCTTTACCATTGGTAAAACACATTGGAGATGCTGCATCACGAATGTGCAACGACCAAACATTAGGAACTATATTACGCCAAGAAGATATTTCAATCTTCATTCCTAAATCAGATAACAAACCCGTCATATCAGCAATGGTTTGTTCAAGCGGTAAATCTTTACCTAAAATATACGTGCTCACATCATTTTCTGATTTAGCCATAAGCATCGCTTGTGCATCGTCTTCAAGGCTTTCTACGATTTCTACTTTAAACTCAGGACCACTTTGAACCACTTTTTTAACGGTACAACGATCAATTGACCGAATTATACCTTTGCGATCTTTCTCTGAAATACTTTCAGGTAATTCTACTTGAATTTGAAAAATTTGATTATATCGATCTTCCGGGTCAACAATATTGTTCTGAGACAAACGAATATTTTCAGTGGGAATATCACGTGAACTACAATAAACCTTAACAAAGTATGCAGCGCAAAGTGCTGATGACGCTAAAAAGTAATCAAAAGGTCCAGGTGCAGAACCGTCACCTTTATAGCGAATCGGTTGGTCAGCGATGACAGAAAAATCATCAAACTTAGCTTCAATTCTAAGGTTGTCGAGATAATTAACTTTGATTTCCATGAAATATTTTCCGGTGTTATGCGCTAAAACCAAAGTATTTTGGAGGTTCTAGTGGCTGCCTATCGGCGATCTGTGATTAATTATGGCCATTATCTGTGTTTTCGTTACATTAGTCTTGGAAAAATTACATTAATTGATTAAATTGTTCATAGAAAACAATTTAAAATCACCACAAATACTTATGTCTTAGATTGATTTTTAATCGAGCAGCGGCATTAAAAAAGCCTGCTAACGCAGGCTCGATAATCAACTAGAATAATATTAAAATTCTATTGTTCAGTAACTTGATAAACGGTTACCGTTCCAGACACTTCATTTCCAATAATCAATAACGGTTTGTCAGTTGGGCTATCTTCAGCCGATACAAACTTTATGCTTTCAGGCCCTAAATCGCCAGCTAAGTTAATGTTGGTACAGTCCATGCCCTCATTGACATCACATGGATTATCTAAGTCATCATCCATTTCGTAATCAATATTAAAGTCTCGATTATTGTAATGTGTCACGAAAGCAGTGTTAAATGGGTTAGTAATATCATAAACAAATAAATCACCCGCACGTTCTTGTGCTATGAATGCGTATGTTCTCCCTTCAATTTCACCCACATCAATCGCTTCAGGTTCACCACCTTTATCATCAGAACGATTATCACCTTTGTTTGCTGTGTGGGCAGCATTAAAATTTTCGCCCAAGATTGCTGATGAAATTTTCCCAAAATCATCACCAGAATCAAAAACTAAATTGGCATTTTGATCCCATATAGAGAATGATCGAGCTCCATAAGCAAATAATTTTTCAAATTCGCCATCTTGATTTTCATCACCAAGTGCAGTAGTAACTTTCAAACGACCAAGGTAATTCTTTCCACCTGATTGGTCATATTGCATTTGAAGGTCAGTAGAAAGTGTTTTGTTTAATTCATCGGGGTCAATAATGTCTTTTACACGTACTTCTTCTGAATAACCATCATAGTCTCTTGCATCACCTTCGTTTGCAGAAAGAATAAAGGTAGTGTCATTCCAAGTATATGACACAATTGTATCGGGTTGGTACATGCCGTAGAGCCCTTCAACACTCTTAAATTCAGCCATTTCGTCTTTATTGGTAAAATCTAATTGATATTGACTCCAGTCTTTATAACCTAAAGCCTTAACTTCAATCGTATTATCTTCAAGGTTTATAAGACCAATGGCATTATTTTCTTGAAGAGAAACAAACGCCATTTTACTATCGTGAGATGTGGTTATGTATTCAGGCTCTAAATCCTTAGCAACAGTATTTCCTGTTGGACCTGCAAATTTCACTCCTGAGTTTGATAAAATAGCCAAGCGTTTGGCGTCGGTATCAAAATCTTCAGGATCTAAATTATCATCATTAAAGACTATGTCTGTGTTCAAATTAATTGTTGTAGCAATGTTTGCAGGCACTGAATCTAATACTGATATAACCGAAATAGATCCCTCAGGGTCGTTACTATAATCAGCACTAGGCTCGCCTTCATTTGCGACTAAAACCTTTAACCCATCAGGTGTAAAGGTCACCATATCCGGTAAAGCACCTGCTTCAACGGCTTTAATAAAAGCGCCCTCGCCCAGTTCATTTAGGCGGTAAAATAAAATAGCTCCATTGTTTTGTTTTACTTGTCCTTCAACAGCGATTGCGAGTAAGTTATCTTTAATCGCAATTGAGTTAACTGCAGCTAAAAGAATTTCTTTATCAAAACCAGAGCTACTTTTTACAGAAACACTTAACGGAAAAGTAAAGGCACTTGAACTTAAACTTTCATCTGAGGTAGGATTACTTGACGCTGTTACAGAAAGGTTTGCTAAGTTAATGACCTCAATTTGATTAGTTGCACCATTAATCGCAAATGCAGAGTTAGAACTTTTATGAAATTGAACAATTTCTGCAGCACTTTTACCGTATATGCCCGTAGCAAAACGTCCTACCACTTCAACATTTAAAGACCTGGGTAAAGTCTTACCGTCATTACCATTATTGCCAGCGACACCTTGTTCCCCTTGAATACCAATTAAACCTTGGTCTCCATCTTTACCATCAAGGTCACAACCGGTTAGTCCTAATGATATAGCTAAAGCTAATAGCCCCAATTTACATTTGATATTTTTATACATTATTAAGCCCTAAGTTTAGTGTTGGTATTTAAATTAGGGATACACTAAATAATTTATGTGGCAGAAAAATGACTAAAGGGTTAAAGAAAGATTACAAGATAATTCATCATGAAATAGCTAAATTTTATTATGTGCATTTCTTTGATTAAGGGGGATTACTTTAAAAAAGTGTAATATAAAAAAACCATGATAATCTATGATTAACATGGTTTTCTAATAGTATTTTTGTTGTATTAGTTAATAAGAATTAACCGCCACATTTTTTAGCTTTTGCTTTGCTTTCGCCACATTTACCTTCGCCGCACTTGCCTTTTTTGGCTTTTTTACTTTCGCCACATTTACCTTCGCCGCACTTGCCTTTTTTGGCTTTTTTACTTTCGCCACACTTGCCTTCGCCGCACTTACCTGCTTTGGCTTTTTTACTTTCGCCACACTTGCCTTCGCCGCACTTACCTGCTTTAGCTTCTTCAGCTACAATAGCGACAATGCTTTTAGTTTCAAAAGGATTGGTTTCTGCTTTTACAGGTGCTGATACAGCAAGAGATAGAGCAAATAAACCTAATAGAGCTGTCATCGATGATTTTTTCAAAAGTTTCATTATGTTTTCCTTTAATTTTATAATTTTGGCACTACATATGTAAGCTAAGAACAAAGACCTTCGACTCAGTAAATAAATTTCAATAATGTTGAAAAATATTTGTTCTTTATAGAGTAAACTTATCACTCATTTTCAGGTTAACCTTAGACATATGAATACTCAAGTAAAAAAAGTGGTTTTAGCACCAATGGAAGGTGTGGCCGATGCTTTGATGCGTCATTTATTAACCTCATTGAATAATTACGATTTTTGCATCACTGAATTTCTTCGGATTGTTGATCAATTATTACCCGAGCGATGCTTTTATAAGGTATGTCCTGAACTAGAACAGCAAGGTTTTACGAAATCTGGAACGCCCCTTAGAATGCAGTTACTTGGACAAGAACCAAACTGGATGGCAGAGAATGCTGTTAGAGCTGTAGAACTTGGTTCTCATGGGTTAGATATTAATTTTGGTTGTCCTGCTAAAACAGTGAATAAAAACCGCGGTGGTGCAGCATTACTTAAAACGCCTGAAGATATTTATAAAATAGTGCTCGCAGTAAAAGAAGCGCTTGGAAAAGACGTCGTACTATCAGCGAAAATTCGCTTAGGCTTTGATGATGCATCATTGTTAGATGAAATAGTAAGCGCTATTACGTCAGCTAATGCTGATCAACTAACGATTCACGCTAGAACAAAAGCTGACGGCTATCGCCCTCCTGCCTACTGGCATTTTATCGCAGATATAGTTAAAAAATATCCGATAGAAATTTTCGCAAATGGTGAAATTTGGAATTTAGCAGATGCCCATCGCTGTATAGAAGAAAGCCATACCCCTAACTTAATGCTTGGCCGTGGCGCGCTTGCTTTACCAAACTTAGAAGCGGTGATAAAAGACAATCAACAACCTATGCCTTGGCAACAAATTTGTACTCTTCTAAAGCAATACAGTGAACTTGAATTAATTGGCGATAAAAGTTTTTATTTCTCTAGTCGATTAAAGCAATGGTTACGCTACTTAAGGTTACAATACCCGGAGGCGGAGCAACTGTTTAGTGATATTAAAACATTAAAAAATAAAGAAGAAATTTTAACTTTATTAAATAAATCTTCAACGAATTCTTTATAAACAAACTTATTTAGAAAATGCCAGAACATTGGCGTTTGGCATTTTGTAATAAGACCTTTTCTCAATCTTTTTTCACTCGCTTTTTTATAAGCCCCTTTTCTCCGCCATCTTCGGCTTGTTGCTTTTTTATTGCTCTTTTTTCAGAAACCACCATAGCAATAGTCTTTTCAACAAGAGGATCTGGTGAAAACATTTGAACAAAAACAGCAAAGGCAATGGCTATACCGCGGCGTTTTTTAGCAAACTTCATTAGTATTATCGCTAATATTGACAGTACAGCAAAAACTAACCATGGCGCTAACGCCAAATATAGGTCGTACGTAAGGATATTTTCCATAGAACACTCAATCAAATTATTTAAAAGGTTTAATCAATAAATGATCAAACGGATATTTATTAAAATAATCAGTTAAGCGCTGAGGTTTTCACTTTCAACTTGATAAAGCGTTTTAATGAATTGTAGACGGATAGTTGTAATAGACTTTTGAAAAGTCTGTTTTTGAATTTTATACTTTTGTTTACTTATCAATGTATCGACAAGTATGAGAGAATCTTGATGTAAATCAAAAGTGTCATTGAATATGTCCAAATAAGTTCCATTAAGACTTAATGAACTTAATACATCATATAAATGAACTTCTGTAGTTTTTTGTAAGATTAGTATCGGGGCTTCAATACAATAATCTATGTATTCCACTTGTTGAGTATCGTTGCTAATAACCGATGACAAAGGGACTGAAGTAACAGTATTAACGGATAATACAGAGCTTATGAACAAAATAAAGTTCAAAATTATATTTTGCAATTGTTACTCCTTATAATTCATTAATAGATTATATATGGGCTTACTTTGTTAAATTTCAACAATATCTTAGTTTTTATAACATTTAATATTAACCAATGAAAAATTTAAGGTAGTATATAAAGATACTTAAAATCGAATATTTATAACTCATGAACTATTTAAAATTAATACTTATCTCATTAACACTTCTCCTCACTGCATGTGGTGACGAAGGAAATGGAGACATTAAGACATCTGAAAGCCCTGAAGTTGTTGCTATTGCTTTTTTTGATGCGCTTTACAACGAAAAAAATGTAAAAAAAGCAGCTAAGGTTTGTAGCCCACAACTATCAAGAATAATCTTGCATTACAAATCGCCTAAAGCGGTTGCGAGACACTTATTTAATATGTCTTACGATAGTGTTGTGGCCTCGCCAGATGACAGTGGTGTGAAAGTTCGTGAACAGTTTAAAGATGCTGCAGTAATTACTGTTTATTTTGATGGTATTTATGATAATAACCGTATGAAAGACGTTAAGCGCTTATCACTGATTCAGATAGACGGTGATTGGGTTATTGATAAAATATTAAAAGACCCTTTCTAACCTATAAAATTGCTTTACCTAGAAAATTTGACCTATCCGACAACAGGATAGGTCAAAAATATATTACAAACCTAACACGGCACCTTCTCTTCGAGGATCAGCCCCGCCCGTTAGGCCAGCATCTGTCACTTCAATAGCATGTATACCACTATTTAAATCTCTAATAATAACTTTATGGCCCTTTGCTTCTAAAGCTGGTTTTAATAGAACAATATTAGTACCTTTTTCTAGCGTGGTTACATGATTACGGTTAGTCACTTTCGGTAAGTTTATCGCTGATTGTGGATCTAACTGACCATCAAGCACACCAAGAATAGTTTGTGCAACATAGTTAATTATACGACTACCGCCCGGAGAGCCGACAACAAGCTTTAATGAGTTATCAGCATTAAAGACCATAGTTGGTGCCATGGAACTTCTTGGTCGCTTTAAAGGTTCTAGACGATTAGCGACAAACTTCCCATTAACCTTTGGCGATAATGAAAAATCAGTTAATTGATTATTCAAAATAAACCCTTCCACCATAACAGCTGAACCAAAGGCCATTTCAACACTGGTGGTCATTGATATCGCATTTCCTTGTTTATCAACAATAGAAATATGACTTGTTGACGGTAACTCCAAAGCAAGATCATCTGCTTGAGCTAAGGCGCCCTTTGGATGACCGGCTTTAGCTTTGCCCATATCTGCGTTAATATTAATGAGTTTAGATCGTTCTGCCAGATATTCACGAGATATTAGACCGTCCACTGGCACACTTACAAAATCATCATCAGCAATGTACCTATTACGATCAGCAAACGTTAACCGAGAACTTTGGGTAAATAAGTGTGCTGTTTCTAGACTCGACACACCTTTTCCAGCCAAATTGTAAGGTTCAAGTTGACCAAGAAGTTGAATTACAGCTACACCACCAGAACTTGGTGGAGCCATACCACACACATTATAATCTCGATATCCTCCACAAACGGCAGGTCGTTGTTTCGGCTTATAATTTGCTAAATCTTGCAGTGTAAGTTTTCCTGACGCTATACTAGAATTCTGGACTGCATCAATAATTTTGTGAGCTATCCAACCTTCATAAAAGGGTTTCAGCCCCTCTTTTGCGATACTTCTATATACTGCAGCAAGTTTTTTATTTTTTAAACGATCACCCGCTTTAATAGCAATGTTATTAGGAAAAAAATATTTTTTAATTTCAGGTAGCTGACTAATCCCTGGATTAAATTGCATTCCAACTAGTTTTTCAAGCCGTGGAGAAACAATAAACCCATGTTCTGCCAAAGCTATAGCATCAATAAATAATTCTGACCACGCAAGCTTTCCGTATTGTTCATGTGCTTTTTTAAGTGCTGATAAAACACCAGGTACACCAACAGAACGGCCACCTACTACGGCTTTAATCCAAGAAACAGCTTTGCCATTTTCATCAAGGAATAATTCAGATGTTGCCGCTTTAGGCGCAGTTTCACGGCCATCAAAAGTAGTAAGAAATTTTTCATTTTGATCCCAGTGCAAGATAAATGCACCTCCCCCTATGCCCGAAGACTGAGGTTCAACCAAGGTAAGAACAAGTTGCACGGCAATGGCTGCATCAATTGCACTGCCCCCTTTTTTTAATATATTGAAACCGGCTTCACTGGCGTAAGGATTAGCCGCTGCGATCATAAATTCTTTAGCTGTAACGGCTTGTTTTTGAGTTACACCCGTAGCAGCTTCAGGTTCACGATCTTCTTGTTTTTTTATGACCTCTGCTTGACTAGAAAATGTAAGTGCAAGCGATAGCGTGATCATACTTATACGCTGAGAGAGTTGGAATCGAGACATATTTTCCCTTAATAAATACCCGAACTAATCGGGGTTAAACGATAACTGAAAATGGTTAAAAGCTACAAAAGACGCTAATAATGGCTGATATCTATTTGTTCCCCTTTGCTGAGACTCTAATACACTCAGCGCGTAACAACAGGCTTCTAAAGATGACAGCGCATTTTTTTTTGTCGTTTTTCTAATTTTATATTGACCCACAATATCATTTGCTAAGGTAAAATGTGGAAGTTGTTGCAGCCAAAGATTACTCATAAACATTTTGTACGATTTTTTCCAAGTACCATCTAAAATAAACAAACACTTAGGTGGAGTAATTTCCTTGTTATCTTCGCTTAGAACTATTGCACCATCACTTGGATACAACATCGCACATTGCTGATCATATTTTTCGAGTAATAATTGTACTTCACTATTATCACTAAAGTTTTCACCTACAATAACTTGGCTACTTGTTAAAGATTGATGTAATAGAGTCACGCTGCCCTTGCTTTGCTTAACTTCCAATGGGTGCTGTAAAACCACGACATGAATATCATTATCTACGACAGAGACTAAATGGCATATACAGGATTTTTCAGGACGTTCACACTTGAAGCAATATGCTCGGGTCATCAATTTTAACTTAACAATATAATTATGAGATAAATAGTTTACGCTGTTCGTTATTAAACGTTAAGAATATTTTCAATATAAAAAACGACTGAAATACAGTAAAGTACATTTTTACTCTTTGTTTATAAGCACATTTCATGAAATTTTCTCTTGCTTCATTACCGACAACACCTCAACAAATATCGGTTCCTTTACTTGTTTTATTTATTTCACTGATTTCATTTTTATTTGACAGCAGTTTAAGCGAACTTTTAGTTTATCAGCGTAGTTTAGTAACCCAGGGCGAAATTTGGCGTGTATTTAGTGGACACTTCTTTCATACCAATGGTTTTCATTTTCTTTTAAATGCAGCAGCCGTTGTTATGTTATGGGCTTTACATGGCCATTTTTATACCATTAAAAGTTATCTCATTGTATTTATGGTTAGCGCAATAATTTGCTCTATAGGCATACATTGGTTTTCACTAGACATTGAACAATACGTAGGCCTATCAGGTGTTTTACATGGGATTTTTATATGGGGAGCTATTGAAGATATCAAAGCAAAAGAACGAACTGGATATTTATTGCTACTAGGTGTGATATTAAAAATAGCACACGAGCAGTACTATGGGGCAAGCGAAGACGTTTCTGACTTAATAGGCGCAAATGTTGCTATAAATGCCCATTTATGGGGAGCTATTGGTGGAGTAATCGCTGTGATTCTTTTAATAATAATAAAATCACCTACCAATCAGAATACTTTAGAGAGTAAATAATAAAGGCGCCACTCTTACCAATAAAGAGTGGCGCCTATTTATTTTTTATCGATGAATATAATTACAAAGTATTTTCAAACAACTTAAAAATTCGACGATATTCATTTAACCAAGAGCTTGGCTGAACAAAACCATGTGGCTCTACTGGATAAATAGCCGTTTCAAAGTCTTGTTTCTCTAATTCAATTAAACGTTGAACTAAGCGCACCGTATCTTGGAAAAACACATTATCGTCAACCATTGGTGCATTTATCAACAAGGGCTTTTCTAAGCCTTCAGCAAAATAAATTGGCGAACTTCTCTCATATGCAATGGCATCATCTTTCGGAGTGTTCAAAATATTTGAAGTATATCCGTGATTATAATAAGCCCAATCAGACACTAACCGAAGTGCAGAACCCGACTCAAATAAATCAGGTTGAGTGAACATAGACATTAATGTTAAGAAGCCTCCATACGAACCGCCGTAAGTGCCTATACGTTTACGATCAACATTGGCATTTTCAACTAACCAGTTAACGCCATCACTCATGTCTTGTACTTCAGGCTTACCCATATGACGATAAATGGCTGTACGCCAATCACGTCCGTAACCTGCTGATGCGCGATAGTCCATATCAATAACTACATATCCTTGTTGAACAAGCATACTGTGGAACATGTGCTCTCGAAAATATCCTGACCAGCCCAAGTGTGAGTTTTGTAGATATCCTGCGCCATGGCTAAACATCACAGCACGATTTTTTTCATTGGTTTTATCAAAGTTTTCGGGTAGATAGACTCGAGAATAAACAGGTTCATCTTGATATGAAGAAGGCACGGCAACCACACTTGGCGCAGTCCATGGCATACTTAAAAACTGTTCAGATACGGTATGTGTTAAACGCACTGCGGTGGCATCATCACTCAATTGTTTTACATAAAGTTCTGGAGGCATAGCAACCGTTGAATGCTCAATTAAAAGCGTTGAATCATCTGGGCTCAATGAATAGTCATTCATACCGCCTAAATCAGTTAACGCACTAAATTCACCTGATTTAACATTTACTTGATAAATTTCATAAATACCAGGATGCTTTTTATTTGCTTTAAACACAAAGCGAGATTTGTCTTGGGTTAAACTGACATCGCTAATTTCAAACTGACCACGTGTAAGTTGTTTTGCTTTACCCTTTAAGCTTTTACTGTAGAGGTGCGAGTATCCCGTCTCTTCTGAAAGATAATAAAGCGTATGATCACCCTTTAACCACCCAAACTCATTAAAACTCCAGTTTATCCATGCATCATCATGTAAACGATGCTGTGACTCTAACTTGTTCTCCATTAAATTAACGGTGGTTAACCAACGGTCTTTGTTGTCCCAAGCCTCTAATAAAACGGCAACTTGCTTTCCGTTTTCATGCCATTTAATCGGAGAATTTGCTTGCATAACATGAATATTACGTTCAGATGTCGTTGACTCGTAGTCCTTACCTTCACGTTTATAATTTTCCGATTTTACACTGGCTAAAACATCTTCATCAGAACCAGGCAATACATCATAAGATAACGGGAATTTTTGGCCTGACTTCAGATCAAGTAAAAAAAGTTCATCATTATATTGGCGATTATCTGCAACACGATGACGAACATTTTTCGATTTTACGTGACCATCATCACCAATATAATTAGGCATAATATCACTATCAGCACGAGTAGATTTACTACTGCTGATACTCACAATGAGTTTGTCGCCATTTGGAGATAAACTAGCATGATTAATACGTTTACCTTTTCCTAAGTAAAAGTCACTTTTGGTCAATGTTGAGTTTTGCGCTTTAAGCTTTTCTTTTTGATCTTTTCTTAATTTATTATTTCTTTTCTGCAGAGCAACATAGGCAATTAAATCATTCTGCTCACTGGCAATATAACTCTCATCACTTTTCGCATCTTTTGGATCTGCTATTAACTGTAAGTTTGCTAATTCGATAATTTTATTGCTAGATAAATCATGTTCAAAAATCTTATTGTCTACACGATAAGCAACATTACCATTATTTAAAAACATCGCTGAATGTTCATAGGCAGAGGTATAGGTAAGTTGTAGAACATTCAAATTAGCGAGTTCTTTTACAAAAACGTTACCTTCGAAAGTATAAATCTCATGAGTATTGGCTTTATTTCTCTGTGCATAGGTGTCGCTAACAATATGCATTTCAGCTAGTTTAACTTTCTCTGCATCTTTACTTGAAGTGTCCTGACGGTATAAATCTTTTAATGGACTACCTTCACGCTTTTGTTGGTAGAATATAGTTTGATTATCATCACCCCAATACCAGCGTTGCGGTGAACGTCCCATCCAATCAGGGTCGGACATAATTTGCTCTAAACTGATCTGAATATCACCATTCGATAATAATGACTTTGTTGGCATGATTTTTTTAGCTGCTGCCAACTTTACTTCTTTGGAGACTGAAACATATTTACTCTTCGTATAATTGTCATTTGATACTGTTTCAGCTGATTGGTCAGCTGTCGTCGTTACACAGGCAACTAGAGACAAACTTATTGCAGCCGTTAATATTTTTATTTTCATAGGTAAGAGACTTATTTTGATGGTGAATTTTGATAGTAGAGATCATGTAACTAGTTATACTTAACCCACTAAATTTATACAATCAAATAGTAAATTTAACTGGTTGTAATGTGTAATATTATGCGACCAACTGCCATGAAATTACGTCATAATGAGACTACACTTCGTAATAAACCCTATTAGTCGATTAAGCCTACACTTAAAGTGAGAATTTGCTATAATCGCGCGCCTTGTCTAATACATCAAATTTATGGTTTGTGTATTGATCAAGGACAATAAAATTTTATTAACAGAATCTTAGGCTAATTATGATCACACAAGTAAAAACATCATTGTTCGAATACCCAAAATATTGGGCTGAGTGCTACGGAACAGCGCCGTTTTTACCTATGTCTCGCAGTGAGATGGATGTGCTAGGTTGGGATTCTTGCGATATTATTTTAGTTACCGGCGATGCGTATGTTGATCACCCTAGTTTTGGTATGGCAATTATTGGCAGAATGTTGGAATCTCAAGGATTTCGTGTTGGTATTATTGCACAACCTGCATGGGATACAAAAGATGCGTTTATGGCGCTAGGTGAGCCTAACCTATTTTTTGGTGTTACTGCCGGAAATATGGATTCAATGATCAACCGTTATACCGCTGAACGCAGAATGCGTCATGATGATGCTTACACTCCTAATGATGAAGGTGGTAAACGTCCTGATAGAGCAGTAACAGCTTATACTCAACGCTGTAAACAAGCTTACAAAGGTGTACCAGTAATTATTGGCGGTATAGAAGCAAGTTTACGACGTATTGCCCATTATGATTACTGGACCGACAAAGTTCGTCAATCAGTGCTTTTCGACTCAAAAGCCGATCTTCTCGTCTATGGAAATGCTGAAAGACCATTAATTGAAATAGCCCATCGTATCGCAAACGGTGAGCAAGTTAAAAACATTACTGATGTACGCGGTAGCGCCTTTTTAGCAAACCAAGTATTACCTAACTGGAAAGGTATTGATTCGAGATCAATTGATAAACCAGGTAAAATAGATCCTATTATCAGCCCTTATCAAGAAATAACATCTACTGATTGCTCTGAAAATAGTGCAGAAGCCGATGCAACAGCCGTAAATAATGACACTGATATAACTAAAACACCGCAAGTCATTGAGCTTTCACCGCATAGAGCAGATCAACATAAGAATAAATCTTGGGCTGATAAGAAAAAGCCATGGGAAACCACTTATATTAATTTACCTACTTTTGAACAAGTACGTGATAACAAAGTGATGTATGCTCATGCTTCACGTATTTTTCATCAAGAAGTAAACCCTACTTCTGCTAAACCGATAGTACAGCGTCATGGCAGCAGACTAATTTGGTTAAACCCACCTGCAACGCCGTTAACTGAAAGTGAAATGGACGGTGTTTTCGGTTTACCTTATGCACGAGTACCACACCCAAGTTATGGTGATGCAAAAATTCCAGCATATGACATGATCAAAACTTCCGTGAATATTATGCGTGGTTGTTTTGGTGGTTGTACTTTTTGTTCGATTACAGAACATGAAGGCAGAATTATTCAAAGTCGTTCGCAAGAATCTATATTGAATGAAATTAAAGATATACAACTAAAAGTTCCGGGATTTACTGGTGTTATATCTGATCTAGGCGGTCCAACCGCAAATATGTATCAGCTTAATTGTAAAAGCGAAAAAGCAGAAGCTACGTGTCGTAAACCGTCATGCGTTTGGCCAACAATATGTGGCCATTTAGATACAGATCATACTCCAACTATTGAGCTTTACCGTGCAGCGAGAAAAATCCCTGGTATCAAGAAAGTATTAATTGCATCTGGTGTTCGTTACGATTTAGCTATTCAAGATCCTGAATATGTTAAAGAGTTAGCCACTCATCACGTAGGAGGTTATTTAAAAATAGCCCCTGAGCATACAGAAGAAGGTCCTTTAAATAGCATGATGAAGCCTGGTATGGGCAGCTATGATAAATTTAAAGAAATGTTTGATCATTACTCTAAGTTAGCAGGTAAAAAACAGTATTTGATACCTTATTTCATCTCTGCACATCCTGGAACAACAGATCGAGACATGGTGAATTTAGCACTCTGGTTAAAAAGTAATGACTTTAAACTTGACCAAGTACAGAACTTTTATCCGTCACCATTAGCCAATGCTACAACCTTGTACCATACCGAAATAGATTCATTGCGTAACGTCAATAAAAACAGTAAGACTGTTGCCGTACCTAAAGGTACTATCCAGCGTCGCTTACATAAAGCTATTTTACGTTATCATGATCCGGCTAATTGGCCGATGCTTCGTCAGGCTTTTACTAAAATGGGCTTAGGAAAAATACTAATTGGTTCTAAACCAGGTTGTCTTGTGCCAAACGAAACTCGCGGCGAGAAAGATCAACAGCATTATAAAAATAATGGTAAAGGGAAAAATAACGCTAAAGGCAATAAAACGACTTTTGGTAAGAAACCAGTAGCGGCGAAAACAGGTTATGGTAAAAAACCATCAACAAGTTCGCCTGCAGAGAAAGGTAAACAAGGTTTGACACGTTTCTCTGAAAACCAGTTTGATGATAGAAAACCTAAAAAACCTTTCGGTAGAAAGAAAAAGTAATTGTTTTTTGATATGACCAACCAGGTTACTTAATAATAATCTGGTTGTTACTTTGGAACACTTACCTAGGGATCATTTGGCCATTTGAGCGCATGAATATAACACTATTTTTCTAGTTAAATCATTAATTATACCAACAATTATTTCTGCTGACACATCAGCCCATTGTTATTAACCATATCAGCTTGCACGTATCCTGGATGTTAAATCCCTACAGATATATCCTGATCAGCTCCCTCTTACTTAACGACTTAACATCAACCTTAAGTGCAAATAAAGACATTCGATATCCATAATGTCGCTCAAATCAGTGCCACTTTCGTATTTTTAATACCTTGAACATTCTTTCATCAATATGAGGGATACTATGAACTGAAGCTCTTATAGTTCCTTAAAGCTATTTCTATATAAAGAGAATACTATATTCCCCTGCTCTCCAAATATTTTTATCATTACTGAACCAATACCACGATTAAAACCAGTAATTAAAACATTAAGATTTAACAGAAATTTAATTTTTCATAAAATGTTTAATGATACTGCATTGCGGCTTATCAAAAGTATATTCAGTTTAAGAAATCAAATAGAAAAACAAGCCAATATGTTTACACTTAAATTATATTTTACGCAGACAGCAAAAAGCCCGACTCTTTCGAATCGGGCTTTTCTAATTAGAAGCCTAGCAATGTCCTACTCTCACATGGGAACTCCCACACTAC